>JBCCEP010000138.1:0-9653 GCA_039030215.1 Pseudomonadota bacterium | reverse complement strand
GTATGCCGGATTTCCAGGCGGTGTCGTAATTCCCTGTTTCGATCCGGTGTTGATGATCGCACCCGGTTTCCCACGGGAAATCATTCCGGGGGCAAAAACCTGCACACCGTTCAACGGGCCCTTGAAATTTACATCAAGTATCGACTGCCAGACTTCCTGCGGGCCCATACAGTTGGACCGCCCGCCGATACCGGCATTGTTCATCAGGATGTCTGTTCCGCCGAAGCGTTCAGTGACCTGGGACTCAAGTGCTTCGATCTGGCTTCGATCAGAGACATCCACGACAGTGGTCATGACGTCGGCAGCGCCCGCAGCACGAGCTGCATCTTCGGCAGTAGCCAATTTGTCTTCATCACGATCGACGACGACTACGCGCATACCCATTCCGGCAAATCGGATCGCGGATGCAAGGCCTATGCCCGAAGCACCGCCGGTAATCACGGCAACAGAATCTGAATTGAAAGCGGGATGTGTCATCAAAAGTCCTCCTGTTCAGGTTCTAACTAATAGTTCGAAGAAAGAGTGCAAGACCGACAGAAATTCCATCCTGCAGAATTACCTGTTTACTTGTCGGTCTCGTTGGGGAAACCTGCTTGGGTCGAAGAACGTGTTTCGACATCAGGCAGGGTGACGAGGCGAGCTTCATGAAATCACAAACCAGAATTGTCGTCATCGGCGGCGGGATTGCAGGGTGTTCGACGCTCTATCACCTGACGAGGGAAGGTGTCACCGATGTGGTGCTGATTGAACGCAATGAATTGACGAGCGGCACGACATGGCACTCTGCGGCACAGGTAACAAATTTCGGCATGAACCAGACGATGGTCGGTCTGAAGAGCCACTCAATCGCCCTCTACAAGGAACTGGCTGACGATCCTGAGTATCCAATCAACTATCATCATGGCGATGGTGGAATTCGTCTAGCCAATACCGAAGAGCAAATGCAAGGATACCGCCATTTTGCCTCCGTCGCTCGCGGCATGGATGTACATTTCGAGGTGATAGACGCTGAAGAATGCGCGCGCCGGCACCCGCTTATATCCACCGACAATCTGTTGGGCGGGTTGTGGGATCCGCTAGACGGTGACATTGACCCGGCGCAGCTTTGTCAGGCCCTGGCACGACGTGCTCGCTTGGCCGGTGCGGAAGTCTATCGCAACACACCGGTGATCGGTCTGACCCAGCATGGCGATGACAGTTGGACCGTCCATACCCAAAAAGGTGACATTGACTGCGAGATCATCGTCAATGCCTGCGGTTATCGGGTGAATGAAGTCGGTACAATGATGGGGGTGCAACATCCCGTAGTCTCGATGGAACACCAATATTTCCTGACCGACGATATCCCGGCGATCGTCGAGGCCGGCCACCGGATGCCTTTGATCCGTTGTCCTATCAGCGATTATTACTGCCGTCAGGAAAAAAACGGGCTGTTGCTCGGTTTCTACGAACAGGATTGCAAGACCTGGGGCATGGATGGCATTGATCCCGATTTCTACAATTCCTTGTGCCCGGATGATCTGGAACGGGTGATGGATGTTCTCGAAGGCGCCTTTGCTCGCATGCCGGTCCTGCAGGAAACGGGCATCCGGACAATCGTCAACGGTCCCATCACTTACACCATCGACGGTGCTCCACTAGTAGGCCCGATCCCCGGCAAGCGTAACGCATATTGCATCATCGGCCTGCGAGCTGGTCTGGGGGAGGGCGGCGGCCACGGTTGGCTGCTCGCCCAGCAAATCATCCACGGTGAATCCTGCTATGACACCTGGGTAATCGATCCGCGACGATTTACCGGCCATGCAAATGTGGAACTCACTGCTTTGAAGGCGATAGAAGATTATCAGAATGAATTTCGCTTTCATTTTCCCCATGAACACCGACCAGCCGGGCGGCCCGCAAAAACCACCCCGCTTACACCAGTGCTGGAGGCTGAAGGCGCGGCGTTCACGGTAATAAATGGTTGGGAGCGGGTAGAATATATCAAGCCTTCTCCTGAGTTCGAGCCGAACCTTGGCTTTAATTTCGATGAAACTTTCGAGATCGTTGCCGGTGAAGTGCAAAACGTTCAGGAAAATGTCGGATTATGCGAAGTTTGCGGGTTCAATCGCATAGAGATCACCGGGCAAGATCGGCATGCCTTCATTGACCGAATGACCTGCGGGACCGTAACAAATAAACCCGGTCGGATTTCGCTGACCTATCTTTTAAACCATCAGGGCAACGTAAAATGCGAGGCAACGATCGCAAATCTGCCTGCAAGCGAACGCGGACCGGATCGTATTTGGTATGGATCGGCCGCAGCCAGTGAGTTTCACGATTTTGACTGGTTGCAATCGAATATCCGCGCGGATGAAGAAGTCCACTTGAGCTCGCTCACGAATGATCAGACATTGCTGGTTCTTGCCGGTCCAAATTCACGGCAAGTGCTTTCGGCCTGCGCCAGGGGCGACTGGTCGAAGGAGGCGTTTCCTTGGCTTTCTCTGCGCGAATGTTTTGTTGGTATCGCACCCGCAACCGTCAAGTGCATCAGCTTCTCCGGAGAACTCGCTTATGAAATTCATGTGCCTAATGCCTCTTTGTACGCAGCCTATCTGGCGCTGCGCAAAGCGGGGGAGGCTTGCGACATGAAACTTTTCGGTTCTCGGGCCGTTGAATCGATGCGCTTGGAAAAGGGGTTCCTGCACTGGAAAAGCGATATCCTGACCGAATTCGATCCGTTCGAAACCGGATTGGAGCGGTTCGTCAAACTGGAAAAGGGTGATTTTTTGGGCAAGGAGGCTCTGCTAACCCGTCACGCTGATGGGCCGCGCAAAAAACTGGTCGGCCTGAAAGTCGAAGCTTCGCATGCGCCGGCGCATTCCGGCGCGTCAGTCATCTTGGAGGATCGAGTCGTCGGAACGGTGACATCGGGTGATTGGGGGCATCGCGTAGGGATGAATCTGGGCTATGCCTTTATTGATCCGGAATTTGCGCAATTGGATACCAAGCTGAAACTGGACTTGTGCGGAGAAATCGTGGATGCCCAGGTGATTCCGATGTCGAGCTATGATCCGACATTTGCACTATTGCTTTAACCTGGATTTTGTACCCACTAAGGTCGGCTGCTGATTAAGTTCGAATTGGTTTCACCTCGAACAACTAATTATCCCGCATGCTGGTGTTGTCTGTTCCCTCGGCACCAGCGAAAACAGCAAGAACGCGGGCGAAATTATCACCCGTGTTTTTGCCATTGTGGTAGCTGGTAAATGCTTCAAGGAATGCGTCACCTTCCGAATAGGTGCGTTTGCCGTGTTCACCGTAATCCACCGTGATTTCGCCCTCCAATACCCAGGCAAAAAGTGGTGCATCGTGTTTGTGCCAACCAGTGGTTTGACCGACCTGCATTGTGATAATGGCTGCCGTAATCTTTGGGATGCCTTCGGGATAGGCCATTTCTTCGCCGATGACTGTTTTTGTATCCGAAACCAGAATCTGCACAGGTGGGTAGATCGATTTCGCAATCGCAAATCCGGCGGCCATTCCGATTGTCCCGATAGTCAAGATCGCGACCGCCATTGCAACAATTCTGTTCATGTGCAGAACCTCACTTTTATTTGCCCGCTCGTGATTATACATCTGGAGCAAACGGAGTTTTCTAGTGACAGCTTTAGTTGGCTGAATGAAACCGGACATCGTCAGCCAATACAAGGCCAGCTGTAAAGCAAATGCAATTTGTGATGTATTAGATCAGGTTCCGATAAACGCTTCGACCGTCATATTGGAACACCGAACGAATTCCGTTGGGTCGGATCAGATTGCAGATGGAACTGTTCCCTTCCGGGAATTCGCGCCAACAACATGATGGAATAATCAGGTGTACCCCACTATATGTTTGACGGGCGTTTATACAAGTTTCGGCGCTCAAGATTGCGGCAGTAAACTAATTATCGCAATAAGGTAATTTTGTTCGATATAGCCATGATGAAATTGCCAAATCGAAAAATATTTGCTGCGAATATCCAGCGGCTATTTTCCCCCAAAAGAGCCAAAACAAGCGCAAGGCCTTTGCTGACATTTGCCATTCCCTGGGCGCCAAGAACCAGATGTATTGACTGGAGTGCGGCATTGAAGGGTGCCGAGCATAATCTTCATTCGATTTATAGTCAGAAGATAAAAGACCATGAAATTTTGATTGGCTATTGTGAAGAGGATACAAAATATCTGCCGGACTTTCTCCATCGATATCCGGTGAAACTAATGCCTTTTCCGTTCACTGAAGACACAGTGGATCAAGAGGGCGTGATAATTATAAAAGATAAGCTTCACAAATTGAGTGAGATGCTGAAGGAGTCATCTGGCGAGTACCATTTCAATGTCGATTGGGACGACGTGATAAACAGGAACCTGATCAGCTACATCAAGAAAAATCCCTCACCATACGGATACTACTTATCGAAGGGATATTTCTTTTATAGAGACCAATCACTTATACGAAGTATCAGCAGTTTTAGTAATCGTTGCGGTTCAAGCCACATCATTGCGTTTACTGATGAGGAAAAATCAAATCCGACAACGATAAATTTTCATCACGAAAGTATGGTAAGTGATCGCGAAATGCTGGGTAGGCCTTTGATGGAGATCGACAAACGGTTTGTACTTTACGCACAAGATCATTGGAGCGTCAGCGCGACAATGAGGGACCGCCCAAGACCTACCGATAAGAGAAGATTAATTCGGAACAAACTGAAACGAGAGTTTTCATTTCCCAAGTAAGCCGGCGAAAACTAAGGCCAGTGTTTCGTTTCAACGAAAGCCATCGGCCCTAGCTGGCGCAAAATATTTGGTTGCGTCGCGTATTGCTACAAGAGGTGCACTAGTCCGCGGAATTTGGAGGTTTTATCTCTCCAATGGCACGGGCCGGATTGCCGCCGACGATGGTGAATGGTGCTACATCCTTGGTCACTACTGCCCCCATTGTAACCAGGCTATATTCACCAATTAATATTTCTTCACGTACTTGTGCTCCGGGGCCAATGTGTGCTCCGGTTTCGACGACTGTTCTTCCACTCAAGACAGCATTAGGTCCTACAAACGAAAATTCGCCAAGCCTGACGTCATGACTTACATAACATCCGCCGCGAAGGCTGCAATGTCTTTCCACTACGGCATCGGGCATTACGTTGACAGACGGACCAACATAGCTTCCTGCGCCAATTTTCGCCCCGGCAGCAATGCTGGCAAACGGATGGCGGACGCTGATCCACCTTTCGTCAGGCACATCAAGTGATCGAATATAGCTGAACCGTTCTATTGCTGTTTTGGGTTTGTGAATTGCTGCCAGAAGACAAATCTCAGGCGCCAAATTTGGCCAATCTGCAAAGCTCCCCAGCACCGGAACGCCTGAGATATCCGAACCAGGATTCTTGATGTCATTCAAGAAACCTTCCAGGGATAACTCCGGGTGACTATTCCCACTGGCGCGAACAGTATCAGCAGCAATAAGTCCGCTTCCTTCGCCACCAAATATTGCAATACGAATGATGTTGTTTGTTTTTGTCAAATTTCTCAAATTTGCTTTTAGTAGACCAAGGAAAATTATCTGTAATTCGCTTCGGCAGCACTATTTGCGCCAAAACCGCATTTCAAGAGAAATTCGGGTTTTGTCTTCCTCGAGATTCAGCGCATAACCGTGCAGCATATAGGGAGAAAAAACCAGCACTTCGTAGGCACCGGGGTTGGGGCGAACCATCTCAAGATCTGATAATGACGAAGGAACCGAGAATTTAATGCCATTCAATACCGAACCTTGCATGGTTCTTTTATCTCCATCTTCAGTCCACAAGTGACTGCCTGGCGCGACCGGCAGAGAACTTTTTCGCGTACTTCCAGCTAGTGGGACATAGATGTTAATGCCATTCCGTAGGTGGGGAAGCCATACATCCCGATGCGGCGGATTGTAGTCCTGCCTGCCTGGTCTCACGACGCGGATTTGAACCCGTTCGCGCTCTTTCCACGGATGGATTGAGGATACCTCGACATTCAGTATCCGGGAAATTGTCTCGTCAATTTCTCCAAGTAGCGTTTCCGGAAGGCGGTGTTGAAGAGTACTGCGTATTTCCGCTACTATTTTTGCATGGTCATTATTTTCGGATAGATACTGGTGGTATCTTTCAAGTTCAAAATCATCCGGATAATCGAGCTTGCTTGGGTAAATGGCTTCAAGTGCTACCTGCCTGATCGAGTCCAACAACAGATTCATCGAATTTTCCGAGATAAATGGCGCTACCACATATCCGGCATTGGACCATTCGCAGCCGGACGTTAGGTCATCATCCGTCGCTAACGATCCTTCGGATTTGTCGTTCGACATCTCACCCTCAACACTCGCGACGTGTTGCTCACCATCTATAGTCAAACTGAGCTGTGTTTTCATCTTCTCTCACCGTGTGAACGCAAACTTGGATCATGAATGCAGCTTTGCCATCAATTGTAAATGGAGCACGATGCAGAGCGAACAAGATGGGATGTATGCACCGGTTTAAATGCATCGAATTTTCATGAGGAACCGGAACTAATCCGTTGATAATATAATGCTGATTTGGTGGGCGCTGACGGGATCGAACCGCCGACCTACTCGGTGTAAACGAGTTGCTCTCCCAGCTGAGCTAAGCGCCCTGAAAGTCGGCCAATGTTAAGGCCGAAACATTTGGCGCCATTTTCCGTGTTCAGGGACCTGGAAATGGCGCGAGTGACGGGACTCGAACCCGCGACCTCCGGCGTGACAGGCCGGCACTCTAACCAACTGAGCTACACCCGCAGTTATTCCGGCGAATATCTCCGCCGAAGTCGAGTTGGATTACGTGTTTCAAATTTCGAAGTCAAGCCGCTTGCCGGTTACGCGGCAAAAAACTTTGACCCAGTCTTTATCAACACCAACAATTGATTGAAATATTTGTTGGTGCGACAATTTTCAACCATTGCCAGTCGGTGAAATGCTGTAAATTCTGATCTTGTTGCGCTTGCGCATGCGTAATCACTGGAATAACCCAATGCGCGATTATAAAGTGGCCGTCGACGGCAGTGAGATCGCGTGCTATCGGTAGCTATTGATAATGTTTTCCGGTGGCTGAACTTGTTAGAATGCCGTGTTTGGCGATCGGAAAATGCCATACGCTCCCAAGGGGGCAGTCAGGAATTTAAATGGAAGCTTTGCTATCTTCCTATCTTCCAATTGTCGTGTTTATCGGGCTTTGCATTGCAATTGGGCTAGCCTTGCTGATTGCCCCGTTTGTGGTGGCGTACAAGGCTCCGGACGCGGAAAAATTGTCGGCCTATGAATGTGGGTTTAACGCGTTTGATGATTCCAGGATGAAATTCGACGTGCGGTTTTATCTGGTGGCAATTCTTTTCATCATATTTGACCTTGAGGTTGCCTTTCTGTTCCCCTGGGCGGTGAGCTTTGGATCGCTCGGATGGTTTGGTTACGTCTCGATGATGATATTCCTTGCCGTTTTGACCATTGGCTTTATTTATGAATGGAAGAAGGGCGCTCTTGAGTGGGATTGAGCAGTTAAGATATCCCGGCGACTGTAGATAAAGGCAGGCAGTAATGAGCGACGGATCAACCACGCTTCTGACATCCGGTAACACCAGTTCGGCGGGATCAAACGAATCCCAGGCCGATCCCTTTTTCGGCGAGATCAACAACGAGCTTGCTGACAAGGGGTTTGTCGTAACTTCGGCTGATGAATTGATCAAATGGTCGCGGACCGGTTCCCTTATGTGGATGACCTTTGGTCTGGCATGTTGCGCAGTCGAAATGATGCAGATGTCGATGCCGCGATATGACGCCGAACGATTCGGATTTGCACCGCGAGCGTCACCACGACAGTCGGATGTGATGATTGTGGCAGGAACGCTGACCAACAAGATGGCACCTGCTTTGCGCAAGGTTTATGACCAGATGCCTGAGCCACGATATGTGATCTCAATGGGTTCCTGCGCAAATGGCGGTGGTTATTATCACTATTCCTATTCGGTGGTTCGTGGTTGCGATCGTGTGGTTCCGGTCGATATCTATGTGCCCGGTTGTCCGCCAACTGCCGAAGCGCTGTTGTATGGCGTGATGCTCTTGCAAAAGAAAATTCGCCGCACCGGCACGATTGAGAGATAAGGACAGGCACTGATCTGATGATGGAAGATCCTGAAACTCTCGACAGCCTTGCCGAAATACAGGCGGTGTTGGAGGTCGTGTTCGAAGATGAGCTGACGGAAGTCGCGCTGACACGCGGCGAACTGACAATCGTAGTAAAACGCGACGACATCATCGATGTACTGCGCTATCTGCGCGATGATTCCAAAATGCAGTTCTGGGGTCTGGTGGACATTTGTGGTGTTGATTATCCCGAACGCGAAGAGCGGTTCGAAATTGTCTATCACTTGCTGTCGCCGCGCCAGAACGTCCGTATTCGGGTCAAAACGTTTACCGATGAGGTGACGCCGATTGCGAGCGCGACAGCCATCTGGCAGGGCGCAGACTGGTTCGAGCGTGAATGCTGGGATATGTACGGAATATTGTTCACCGGGCATCCGGACTTGAGGAGAATTCTGACCGATTACGGTTTTGAAGGCCATCCGCAAAGGAAGGATTTCCCACTGACCGGCTATACCGAAGTCCGATATGACGATGAATTGAAACGTGTCGTGTACGAACCGGTCGAACTCCGCCAGGAATTCAGAAGCTTCGATTTTCTGTCGCCTTGGGAAGGTACCGAGTATGTGCTTCCCAATGACAACAAGGGCGACGAAAAGGCTGGGTCATGAACGAGCACAACGTCCGCAATTTCAACATTAACTTTGGTCCGCAACACCCTGCAGCACATGGTGTTTTGCGTCTCGTACTTGAATTGGACGGTGAGGTTGTCGAACGTGTTGACCCGCATATCGGACTATTGCATCGCGGTACAGAGAAACTGATCGAGTACAAGACTTACTTGCAGGCTGTGCCTTATTTCGATCGGCTGGATTATGTCGCCCCGATGAACCAGGAGCATGCCTTTGCCCGCGCGGTAGAGGGGCTGCTCGATATTGAAGTACCACGCCGTGGCCAGTTGATCCGCGTTTTATATTCCGAGATCGGCCGCATACTGTCGCATATTCTCAATATCACTACCCAGGCAATGGACGTTGGGGCGCTGACGCCGCCACTCTGGGGTTTTGAAGAGCGCGAGAAACTGATGGTTTTTTATGAGCGCGCCTGTGGTGCTCGGATGCATTCAGCCTATTTCCGGCCCGGCGGTGTCCATCAGGATCTGCCCCCGGATTTGGTTGACGACATCGAGGCCTGGTGCGACCCGTTCCTGGAAGTGGTAGATGATCTAGATAGATTGTTGACGGGAAACCGAATCTTCAAACAGCGCAATGTCGATATTGGCGTGATCTCGATTGAGGACGCTTGGTCTTGGGGTATGTCAGGTGTGATGGTGCGTGGCTCGGGTGCGGCCTGGGATTTGCGCAAGGCTCAGCCTTATGAATGCTATAGCGAAATGGATTTCGACATTCCGATCGGCAAGAACGGAGATTGCTACGACCGCTATCTGATTCGCATGGAAGAGATGCGCCAGTCGGTCGCGATCATGAAGCAGTGCATCGCAAAGATGAACGAGCCGGAT
>JBCCEP010000137.1:0-9656 GCA_039030215.1 Pseudomonadota bacterium | reverse complement strand
CGGAACCTCAGCCTCTTCCGGGCGCGCCATCAAACCGACGGGGCCTTGCGTGATACTGGTATCCAGAGGAAGCTTCTTCAAGCGCCCGTCAGCAATTTCATTGGCCGCCACGCCTCCCGATATGATCCAGATCGCATCAGAGTTTCGGGTATAGACACGACCGAATGCGCCCGACACGGTTTCAATACGATTGGGAATATCCCCAATACCGTTCGCGATGAGAAACCGCTCGACCAATGGCCTGATGGCAGAACCGGCCGGCGGAAACAGTACCTGCCAATCAACAATTTGCCGGATATCAAAAGATGGCAGAAGCGGGTGTTCCGACCTGACCACCAATTCAACATGTTCAGTATATAATTGCGTAAAGGTGATGCCCTGCATCGTATCAGGCTGCCCCAAACGGCCAATCACAAGATCCAGTTCTCCAAGCCGCAACCGATCGACCAGATATCCATGCGGGCCGTCGACAATTCGTAGAACCGCATTTGGTGCAAGCTCCGTGAATTCAGCTACAACTAGCGGCATCAGGCGGGCGGCAACACTGGGAAGCGATCCAACGGTTAGGATCTCTTTCTTCTGTGCTCCTGCTTTCTCTACCCCATCCAGCCCTTGCTGCAGGCTGGCGAGAGACATCTGTGCGAAATGCAGGAATACCTCTCCCTCCTTCGTCAGGGAAACGCCTGAGCGATTGCGCAGCATCAAGGTTGCGCCGACAATATCTTCCAGTTCCTTCAGCGTCTTTGAGATTGCCGGTTGAGTCAGATAGAGTTTTTCGGCAGCATTTTTCAGGCTACGTTCCCGGGCGATTTCTACAAAGCACTGAATGTGCCGGAATTTGATTCGTCGATCCATAATTTAGTTTCCAATTTTGGCAACTATCTCATAGATTTTATCATTTTACATCCGCGTTTTGATCATTCATTCTGATTTTGGAGAGGAAAATCGAAATGAGAGCACAAGTTGTCATCATTGGTGGCGGACCGTCAGGACTACTGCTGAGCCAGCTTCTGCACAAAAAAGGCATCGACACGATCGTCCTGGAGCGCAAGACCCGCGAATACGTTCTTGGCCGGATTCGAGCCGGTATTCTCGAGACCGGATTTGTTGAGTTGATGCGCGAGGCCGGCGTTTCCGAGCGGATGGATGCCGAATGCTTCGTTCATGACGGCACGCTCATTTCCTATGACAATGAAATGTTTGGGATCAATTTCGTCGAACATACCGGCACGCCGGTGGTTGTCTATGGCCAAACTGAAGTAACCCGTGACCTTTATGATGCGCGGGAGAAAATGGGCGGCAAGCTTGTATTCGATGTCGAAGACGTGGAGATCCACGATAAGCAAACCGATTCGCCCTTTGTCACCTATTCCGTGGCCGGGGAAGCGTTTCGAATTGATTGCGATTTCGTGGCTGGATGTGACGGCTTCCATGGTGTAAGTCGCCAGTCGATCCCCCTCGATGTTCGCCGTGAATATGAGAAAGTCTATCCATTTGGCTGGCTTGGGGTTCTGTCCGAAACACCGCCGGTAAATGACGAACTGATCTATGCAAATTCAGATCGCGGATTTGCCCTTTGCTCAATGCGCAATGCAAATCTGAGTCGCTATTACATCCAATGCTCACTATCCGACAGTCCCGATGACTGGAGCGATCAGATGTTTTGGGATGAATTGAAACGACGTATCCCGGAAAGCCAGGCTGATAGGCTGATAACCGGCCCATCGATTGAAAAATCAATTGCTCCCCTGCGATCATTTGTAACCGAACCCATGCGCTGGGGAAGGTTATTCCTCTGCGGCGATGCAGCCCATATTGTACCGCCTACGGGCGCCAAGGGACTGAACACGGCGGCTTCCGACATTTATTATCTCTACCACGGCCTTGTTCAATTTTTCGAAGACAATGACACTTCCGGCATCGACTCTTATTCTCAGAAAGCGCTGGCCCGAATCTGGAAAGCCGAGCGCTTCAGCTGGTGGATGACCAACCTGCTGCATCGGTATCCAGAACAGACCGAGTTCGACATCAAAATGCAACGCGCCGACCTGGAATTCCTGCGGGAAAACAAGACCGCACAATCAGTGCTTGCGCAAAACTATGTGGGACTACCTTACTGATGCGGATCGCCAAACTGAAAAATGTGGAACTGAACTGGCGCGAGGATGGCGACCCGAAGGGCTTTCCGATTGTCTTTGCGAATTCGCTCGGCACGGACATGCGGTTATGGGATGCTGTCGTTTCGCAGATTCCCAACGACTACCGCATGGTGCGGTTTGATAAGCGCGGACATGGACTGTCATCATGCCCGCCAGGCCCCTACTCCATGGATGACCTGACCGATGATGCAGAACAATTACTCGAGCATCTCGAGATTACTTCCTGCATTTTCGTGGGCGTCTCCATCGGGGGCATGATCGGCCAGAACCTGGCAGCGCGCCGCCCGGATCTTGTCAAGGCAATGGTCCTTTCAAATACTGCTCCGGTAATGGGTGATCCCAAACTATGGAATGACAGAATATCGGCAATTGAGGCTAACGGCGTTGAATCAATTTCTGACCAGATTCTCGATCGTTGGTTCAGTCCGGAATTTCGTTCACGAGACGAGACAGTTGCCTGGCGCAATATGTTGGCCCGGTCGCCGCAGGAAGGATATATCGGCTGCTGTCAGGCAATCGCCAGCGCTGATCTTTCCGACTCAACCGCAAAGATCAAACTGCCGGTACTGGTTGTCGCCGGCGCTGAGGATCAGGCTAGTCCGCCTGAAGTCGTAAGCGTGTTAGCTGACATGATTGCGGATGCCGCCTATCAAAATCTCGAAAACGTGGGGCATCTCCCGGGCGTCGAGGCACCGGAAAAATTCACTCGATTGCTCTTGGAGTTTATCAAGGAGAAAACAAATGTCTGACCGCTATTCCGAGGGCATGAAAACGCGCAGGAAGGTCCTCGGCGATGACTATGTCGACAAGGCAGAGGCCGCCAAGACGGAATTTGATGTACCGTTTCAGACGCTGATCGCCGAGTCTGCCTGGGGAAATGTTTGGGCTAGTGACGCCATCAGCCTTCGCGAACGTTCGATGCTCACCCTCGCATTACTGGCTGCAACCGGAAATTTCGATGAAATCCCGATGCATATTCGCGCAACTGCAAATACAGGCGCCAGCAAGCAGGATGTGCTGGAAGCGTTTCAGCATGTCGCAATCTATGCCGGTGTTCCGCGGGCAAATCATGCCCTGAAGCTGGCCCGGCAAACCTATGCACAGATGGAAAACGAATAACGACCCAAGTTTTTGATGAATGGAGGTAACTCAAGCCATGTCATATTTAGGCGAATTTTATCAACGCAACCGTGAATGGCACCCACCAGGGCTGACGCCGGATTACAAGACCAGTGTATCGCGCTCGCCGCAATATTCACTGATTTCATTGCAGGGATCGCCTGCTGAAATTACCGGTCCTGTCTTTGGTCATGACGACATTGACCCGCTCGACAAGGACATGATCTATAATTACGCCCAACCCGGTGAAAGCGCCATTGGCGAGCGGATCATTCTCCATGGCCGTGTGCTCGATGAAAATGGCCGGCCGGTTCCAAATACGCTGGTCGAGGCTTGGCAGGCCAATGCCGGGGGCCGGTACCGGCACAAAAAAGATACTTATTTGGCGCCCATCGACCCGAACTTCGGTGGTTGTGGCAGGACACTGACCGATGATGATGGCTACTATTATTTTCGCACGGTAAAACCCGGCGCCTACCCCTGGCGCAATTGGGTAAACAACTGGCGCCCGGCACATATCCATTTGTCGATATTCGGATCCGGTTTTGCCCAACGGCTAATCACCCAGTGCTATTTTGAAGGTGATCCGCTCATTCCGATTTGCCCGATCGTCAACACAATTCCGGATCCCGATGCAATCGAGCGACTGATCTCGCGCCTCGATCTCAATGCAACGATTCCACTCGATACAATCGCATATAAATTTGACATCATCTTACGCGGTCGCCGCTCGACCTTGTTCGAAAATCGTCTGGAGGGAAACTGATGCCTCAGGAACTGAACTATCTGAAAGAAAGCCCGTCGCAAACAGCAGGACCTTATGTTCATATTGGTCTTGCCCCGGGCGCCGCCGGGTTTGATATCTACAAGCAGGAACTCGGCTGGGATATCGCCGGCCCGAATGCCAAGGGCGAACACATTCGTATTGAGGGTGTAGTGATCGACGGCACGGGCTCCCCCATCAAGGACGTCTTGTTGGAGGCCTGGCAGGCTAATGGTGACGGTGTCTATGCGCATCCCGAGGATGGTCGAAAGGTTGAAAAGGGTTTCCGCGGTTGGGGTCGGGTGATTACCGATTTCGAGACCGGGGAATGGGGGTTTGACACCGTCAAGCCCGGTCCCAGCCCCGCCCGCAATGGCAAACTGGCCGCACCGCATATCAATCTCTGGATCGTTGCTCGCGGCATCAATATCGGACTGAACACCCGCATGTATTTCGAAGACGAAACGGATGCCAATGCCGAAGACGCAGTATTGAACCTGATAGAATGGGAACAGCGGCGCGAAACGTTGATCGCCAAACGCACGGAGGTTGATGGCCAGGTCATCTACCGGTTTGACATCAAGCTGCAGGGAGATGATGAAACTGTCTTCTTCGACATCTAGGAATGGCCTGCCAGTGAGTGGTATTACCGGGCAACAATGGCAGAAAGGCAGGCCACTATCGGCATTCATCCATCCATGAAATGGTGCATCCATGGCAACTGACGTATTTTCCCACAGCTGGCTGAGCGGCCTGTTTGCCGACGATGAGCTCGCAGATTGCCTGGGCGAATCCACAAGCTTGCAATACATGCTTGCGGTGGAGGCAGCTTATGCACGTTCGCTCGGTGCAACAGGCGTAGTTGACAGCAAGATTGCAGGGAAAGCTGCAGAATTGATTGAAGCCGTTCAACCGGATCTGGCGGTTCTGAAAACCGGCACCGGCAATGACGGTGTGGTTGTTCCGGCATTGGTACAGGAGTTGAAGTCCGCAATACCGGAGCACCTGCATTCGGCAATACATGCAGGATTGACATCGCAGGATGTGATCGACACATCGCTGGTCCTCGCCCTAAAGCAGATCTGTGAAATCATGGCGTCTCGTTTGCGCACCCTTTCTGATGCCTTGGACGTACTGATAGACAATCAAGGGACCAATATACTGCAAGGCCGCACCCGCATGCAGGCTGCGAAGATGATCACCGTCGCCGATCGCTTGCATTCCTGGAGACAACCGCTCGCCACACATCTTGAGAGATTGGAAGAAATATCACCCAGGCTGTTGGTTATCCAACTGGGCGGTGCGGTAGGAAATCGGGCTGCGATGGGTGAGAGCGCGAATGCAATCGCCGATTTCATGGCTGACACGCTCAAGATCGGTAACGCATCGGAAAACTGGCACAACAGAAGGGACAGTATTGCGGAATTCTCAGGCTGGTTATCCCTGGTCACTGGGACACTCGGCAAGATGGGGCAGGACATCACCTTGATGGCGCAACAGGGCATCGATGAAATCGTGCTGAGGCAAGCGGGAAAGTCCTCCGCAATGCCACATAAGCGAAATCCGATTACAGCCGAACTACTGGTGACCCTGGCACGGTTCAATGCGACGCAACTCTCCGGCATGCATCATGCAATGGTGCATGAACAGGAAAGGTCGGGTTCATCCTGGACCCTGGAATGGATGATCTTGCCGCAGATGATCATGACCACAGGCTGCGCACTTAATACTGCTTTGAAAATCATCAACGACATAGAGCAGGTTGGTCAGGTCGACCCATAAGCATGAAATACGCAGATATTCTAATATTTGAATGATGTTGTTGAGAGTTTCACAAAGCATTGCATTGGGGTTTGCAAGCAAATACAAGAAGATTCGTAATTTCGCGGTTCATCTCATTACAATTATCCAGGGACCGTCAGGAGCAATCTATGAGTGACAAGATTTCGGTAGATCAGGCTGCAAACGTCATGCGCATTGCCATGCGCGATGCCATAAAACGACATTCGACCTGGTATCTCGCCCAGGGCATACTAATGGTGGTTGCAGGGCTGGTTGCCCTGATATTCCCGCTTGTCTCCTCGGTCGCTGTGATTTTCCTGCTCGGTTGGCTCTTGATCATTTCCGGAATATTGCAGGGCATCAGCCTCATCGGAGCGAGCAATGTTCCCCACTTCTGGCTCCAGCTGGTTTCAGTCGCGCTTTCAATTGTCGTCGGTTTTCTGTTCCTGCGTAATCCAGGCGAAGGACTTCTTGCGCTAACACTTCTGTTGATCGTGTTCTTTATCGTCGGCGGAATGGCAAAAGTGATATTTGCCTTGACTATTCGTCCCTTCCCCGACTGGGGCTGGGTGCTCCTTAGTGGCCTTGTCGGGATTGTTCTGGGGCTTGTACTTTTTGCCCAGATGCCGATCTCTGCAACATGGGTCCTGGGGCTGTTGTTCGGGATTCAGCTACTTTGTGAAGGTGGTGCGCTGGCCTACATGGCGTGGAATGTACGCAAGGGCGACGCAAGCTCCTGAGTGGGCCTAATCCGACCTTTCAACAAACGTAAGCCCGTTCAGCTTCATCGTAACGGACGGTCGATCAGTTTCGGCCGTGACACGTTGACGTGAACAACTTTGAAACGAGCCAATTCAGGTCCCATGTTAAAGTGATTTGGTTCCCGTAAACCAAACCGGGCGATCGCCTTGAGGCGAATCGCTGATCATGTCGCATTTCTGGAATCGAGCCGGTGAAAGATCGGAGAAAAAAGCAACCAGTTCAAGAATGAACCGGTTTTCGAATGCGATTATGTGGAGATCCGGATGATGGCAAAATTGTTTATTCTCCTTTCCGCTACCCTGATTTTCGGTTTCGCTGGACTTGGCACGTCGGCTGCCCAACAGGAATCCCCTGAGCTCAATGATCACATTTTCCTGGAAAACCCGGCCCAAAATGCCGAAGCTGAAGCTGGCAAAATCTATCAGTCGCTGAAGGATGAGATGGAAGTCAGCTACGAAATGTCGGGCATTCCCGAGATCAAGAATTATCAATCCTGGGATTTGTTCAATTCGTTGCCCTACCTTTCGGAGACCCATGGTCGCCGATATGTAAACAATTATGCGAACAAGGTCGGAGCCAATTATGGGAAGCTCGCCAAAGGTGAGAAACACGCGCCAGGCACGGTTCTCGCAAAAGATTCGCTGACACTCACTGATAACGGGCAGTTTTTTCCCGGCGCATTATTTATTATGGAAAAACTGGCGGCTGGTACAAATCCGCAAACGGCTGATTGGCGTTACATCATGATAAGTCCGGATGGCTCCGTTTTTGGTGACACAACCGGTGATCAGCGGGAAAATGTCAACTATTGTCATGATTGTCATAAGGTTCGGGCCAGCTACGATTATGTTTTTTATATTCCGGAAGAATTCCGGCGCACCGAATAAGTGCCCACCGTTAAGCTCGACAAAAGCTGCTGACCAAGACCTTCCATTTTGTCCTGTTTCGGCTATTACTCCAAATTAACGGCTTGTAGTTTTTCGTCATACATGCAATTCGCACATGGACAGCAAAGAAAGGTTCATCGCTTTTTTTGACTGATTTTCTGGATAGAAGGCAATTGTTGCCATATAAATCACCGACTTATCTATAAGCGTGATATCATGTAACAAATCAGTTAACTGCGGCATGACCAAATGCTCAAGACTTTGATCCCAGGACAATAGGACTATCAGCTGTGAATGATGTCGATCTAAATATTGTCTGCTACAAATGGGGATCTCTCTACAATAGCAACGACGTGAACGTTCTCTACAACATGGTTTGCCGAAACCTCACCAAGAGGTTCAAGTTCTATTGCGTCACAGACAATGGAGAAGGCATCAATCCTGAGGTGAACATCGTTGATTTACCTAGGTCGGACTTGCCTGGCAACAGTCCGAAATTATGGACTTTTTCAGATAACTTCCTGGGCTTGAACAAGGGTGATCTTGTCGTAAGCCTGGACATTGATATCGTGATCGTCGGAAATATTGATTTCCTGGCAGACAATCCTGAAAGTAATTTTGTGATTGCAAAGCATCGAGCCAGCAAGGCCAAAGTGCGTGGACACGGTGCTGTATATCGCTTACGGGTTGGAAGTCATCCGGAAATCTGGAATGATTTCATCGCTTCGCCTGAAAAATTTGGCATGGCATTTCCTGGCTTGAATGGAAACGCGTTCAGCGAACAGGATTGGTTGGAAAGCAAGTTCGGACCTGATGCGATCGTATATTTCCCCGAAGAAAAAATCATCCTTTTCCGCAGTGATTGTAATGCCAGGGCACCAAGTTACGTTCTCGGCCGCAAGGCTGGATACTACGGCCTTACCCTGGCAATGATTGGCGATGCAAAACTGCCGGGCAAGGGCGAGGCAATTGTATCCTTTGCTGGAAAGGTCAAGCCCGCCGACGTAATGCATGGGCATAGCGGACACTTGCGTAGAGCACCGTTTGTCGCAAACTACTGGAAACTGTAGCAAGATTGGTTTCGGCACACATAACGGCGATTAATTGCAGAAAGATCACGGACACTTCATCGCCTATGCTTGGGCAGAGCGGGATAGTCGCTGAGGTGGAACTTACTTGAAGAACAACAGTAAAGATCTCCCGCTTCGGATCCTGATAATCTCCGATGGCAGACTCGGCCGGTATCGAAGAAGTCAGACAATTGCAGCAGCAATCTCCAGAAAAAGGCCTGCAATCGTCAACACGGTCGAAATTAGTCCCAATCCGCGGCTTCACAAATATCTCGGAAAAATTACCGGCTTCAGCCTTCCGCCAAAACTGTTGCTGACAATACTTCTGGGAAACCGATGGCAGGACTTTCCGGTATCGGATCTCATAATCTCCTCTGGAGGCATGAGTTTGCAGGCAAATATTGCATTGGCGAAAATTTGGGGCGTGCCCAATATCTTCTCCGGCGACAGACGGAGAATATCTTCCGATCCCGATCTTGTTCTGACCATGAATCCCGACAATACCGACGCACCAAATCATCAATTTGCACTGACATGCGCAAGATTGGACCCGGATGACTTACCGCCGCCAAATCGAGAGATTGGCACGATTGGCGTTCTTGTCGGTGGACCAAATGATGAAATCGAATATTCCAGACAAGACTGGATCTTGTTTGCGGGGATTATTGAAAAGCTGGCCGCAGATAACTTTGCCCTGACCGTGGCAACTTCCCCTAGAACCCCTGAAGCGTTTTACGACGCACTCGGAGACCTTGCTGATACGGTCAAACTTATAGACTTCAGATCAACCGGCCCAGCTGAATTGGATGAGGTATTTTCACTTGATGCGATGCTTGTCTCAATTGACAGTACATCGATGATAGTAGAAGGCATCAGCGCGAGGCGACCAGTAATCGCCTTGAAACCGAACGATTTGGAGAGACTTCCGGACGCATCTTTGTTTAAAAACCTCACTCAGGAAAAGCGATTGCAGATTTGCAGTCTGAATAAATTGTCAGCTGCCGAAATTGTAAGAAAACTCCAGACTCTCGAACCAATGAACAAAAATGTGCTGGAAATAATATATCAGATGATCTCACCAAAATTAGTCTAAATATTCATGAATTGAAATTTT
>JBCCEP010000136.1:0-9776 GCA_039030215.1 Pseudomonadota bacterium | reverse complement strand
AAGTCTGAATGTCACAAACCAAGCCGATTGAACTTTACTATTGGCCCACGCCGAATGGTTGGAAAATTACCATCATGCTCGAGGAACTCGGCGTTCCCTATGAAATAAAATATGTAAACATCGGCAGGGGAGAACAATTCGAACCGGATTTCCTGAGGATTTCCCCCAATAATCGTATGCCGGCAATCGTTGATCCCGAAGGACCGGGCGGTGAACCAATTTCTGTTTTTGAATCAGGCGCGATCCTGCAATATCTCGGCCGGAAGTTTGACAAATTTTATCCACAAGAGACCCGGAAGCGGATGGAAGTCGAGCAATGGCTGTTCTGGCAGGTCGGCGGATTGGGTCCCATGGCTGGCCAAACCCACCATTTTCGCCATTATGCTCCGGAAAAGATCGAGTATGCCTATAACCGTTATACCGATGAGGTAAATCGCCTCTATGGTGTCATGAACCAGGTTTTGGAAGACCGGCCATTTCTGGCGGGCGAGTATTCCATTGCCGACATGGCCTGCATGGGCTGGGTCGTTCCCTATGCACGCCAGGGCCAGGACTTGGATGATTTCCCGGCATTGAGGAAATGGTTCGATACCATGAAGGCGCGTCCCGCAGTATCCAAGGGCATCGAAATCGGCAAGGATGTCAGGGAGAAATCAAACATTGCGACTGATCCAGAGGCGCAGAAAATCCTCTTCGGACAACGGGCGCGGAAATAGTTTAGTAGCTCGGGCCAAGTCACCCCAACAAGCTTAACCGGGCCAATACAAAAAGATCAAATTGGATTCATCATCCTGCGTCTTGGTTACGCAATTCTTGAAATTCAAACATGAATCTTCTCTAAATTTCCTCGTAACCCATTGAAATTAAAAGATATCAACGGTGAATCAATGGTGAAATTCATCATTGATTCAGAACTGATTCCGACTTCCTTAAGGATGATTGTTTACCGCGACTTCAAGCCTTCCTGCCATTGTTTGATCCATGATGCAGGACCGAAAAGAGACACAATAAAGGCCGTCGGTCACTGTAATCAAACAAGAACAACAGCCGAAAAATTCGGTGGAAACTCAAGGGACTGGTTCAATGGCAAGGTTTGATAGCGCGGGAACGGAATATTCCGGAATGGCAAATCCCGAAAATGTCGAGAACATTTTCGAAATGGGATTGATGTACGCTTCCGGCAGGAATGGCGAACAGGATTTGGTCGCCGCACATAAGTGGTTCAACATCGCAGCCTATCGTGGATTTGAACCCGCGAAGATCCAGCGCGCCGAATTGTCGAACGAGATGACCCGAGAGCAGATCGCAGCCGCACAGCGTGCAGCGCGTGACTGGCTTTCAAACCACTAGCTAATTCCCTTCAACACTGGCTCATATCGCCTTGTGTTGATGAAGACGACGAATTTTGCGCTCGCTGGCGGGCGCAATATCAAGAGTGCGACAAGCACCGACAAGTAAACGGGGCCGCAGAGCTTCGGGCATCTGAAACACTTTAATGTGTTCGATCGCCGCAAAAAGACCATGGGATGGCGAACACCGGCTTTCTGGGCCCAGGCAGGGTGAAAGCCAGTGTTCGCTAATTCTTTCTGAGCTTATAGCGCTTGCCATCCGGGACAAGGTTCAGCTTACACAATCAATTCATCAGCTGTCTCATATCTGCAACGCCAAAGCATAGGCCGAATGCCGAGCAGTTTTTGTTTACACATTCCCGCTTAGATCGCTTGCAATCCTGAATTTCCTGACGCTTTATTCGCCTAAGGGGAGCGAAAATGCGCAGTATCTTAAGAAGTCTGGCAATTCTGGCGGTCACCGCAATTCTTATCATTCTGCTGGCGCAGCCAGTCGTGTTTGCCCAGGAAAGCAGCGATAGCACTGCATCACCGAATTTGTCTCCCATCATCGAAGAGGCAAAAAAGAGCGGCATGACCGTCGTGATCATGTCGCCTGACGGTGAAGATGAAGCTGCGAAACAGGCGCAGGAAGAAGAGTCGATCGCAGAAGATGCCTATCGGCTACGGGCAAGAATTCGTGCCCTGATTGCCAATATTCCTTCTCTCGGCAACCAGATTGTTGAGACCCTGAAGCAAGCAAGCCCTGACGGCACGCTCAATTGGCTCTGGCAGGCGATATTGACCGCGGCTGGCGGAATAGCAATCGGTACCGTAGTTTCGATATTCTTCCAGCGAACTACCCGCAAACGCTTGGGGTATTTGTTCGATCCCGATCCGCAGACCCGCGTGGCCAAAATAAGCTATTTGTTGTTCCGTGCGATGATGCTGGCAATAAGCTGCGCAATCATGTTTGTGGTCGCGATAATCGTAGCACTGATATTCGATACAGGCCACGAACCAAGCCGCTCGACGATTTTGGTGATTGTAAGCGCCTATGTCGCCTATTGGGTATTTAGATCGGTAATTTTCTTCAATATCATTGCGCCCGATACCCCGGAACACCGCATGATCAATCTGGACGACAAGACCGCAGTCATCATGCAGCGGGATTGGCGCAATTCCATGATCGTTGTAATCCTCGCTTTTGCGATATGCGTGTGGATGGAAATGTTGGGCCTGAACCAGAATGCCCACAAATTGTTTCTCGTGATTGCGATGGGCATGGCGGCATTGATCTACGCCTTGCTGAGCATCAAGCACAAAAAAGCGTTTGCCGGCGTCATTCTGGGCCCGGGCGATCCATCGCTCAAACCAGTCCTGAGGCGCATGTTTGCTGCCAGCTGGCACATAATGGCGATCATCTATCTTTTCGTCGCCTGGCTTGTGAGTAGCTACCGTCTGATCATGGACGAAGAAAGCGCCAACATGCTGGTTTCCGCCCCGATCATGGCCGCAATTGCTGCGCTACCCGTCTATGGGATTATTCTCATCGTCATCGACAGATTCTATGTCGCCCGGCAGAAGCGGTTTGATGAGCGGGTTGAATTGGCGGCAAAAGCGGCACAAATCGAGCGGCAGGAGGAAGAACGTGCACGAGAAAAGGCGCTCGCCCATGAGCCTCTCTCAGAAAGTGACGTGATCGCCAATATTCGCAGCGCCCATGCCGACGAAAACCAATATCCGGTATTCCGTGCAACCTTTCGCCCGCTCCTGGAAAGGGCGGCCGGTATCCTGATTGGAATAGCGGCACTCGGTTTCATCCTTGGCGCCTGGCAGGTCGATATTGGCGCGCAAGGCAATCCGGTCACGGCATTCATGGATACCATCACCGTCGCGTTTCTCGCATGGTTTTTCTATCGCTTGACGGCATTGCTGGTCGATGAACGGCTTGAGGCCGAGGGTGTTGTGGAAAACACCGATCCGTCTCAGATGGAAGATGAACCCGCGGGGCAGGGCGCGACCCGCCTTGGCACGCTGCTTCCGCTGTTGCGAAATATTGCAATTGGCGTAATCGGCGTGATTGCGGGAATGATTATCCTGTCAAATCTGGGGGTCGATGTCGCGCCATTATTTGCTGGTGCTGGTGTGATCGGTCTGGCTGTTGGTTTCGGTGCCCAGACGCTCATCAGAGACATTTTTTCCGGCGGCTTTTTCCTCTTTGACGATGCGTTCCGCAAAGGTGAGTATATCGAGCTTGGAAGTGTGCGTGGAACGGTCGAAAAGATTTCGCTGCGATCATTTCAGTTGCGTCATCACAACGGACCGCTACACACCATTCCCTTCGGTGAAATTCAGCAATTGACCAATTATTCCCGCGACTGGGTCATCATGAAATTGCCCTTGCGCGTCACCTATGACACAGATGTGGAAAAGGTCCGCAAAATGGTCAAGAAGCTGGGGCAGAGACTTCTTGAAGATCCTGATGTCGGTCCGATGTTTCTGCAGCCACTGAAATCGCAGGGTGTCGTGCAAATGGAGGATTCAGCGATGATCCTCCGGCTCAAGTTCATGACCAAACCCGGAGATCAGTGGGTAACTCGCAAGGTTGTTTATGCAGCCATTCGGGAATTGTTTGAAAAGGAAGGTATCAGATTTGCCAGTCGGGAAGTTACCGTTCGCATTACAGACCAAAGCGGTGCAAATCCGGACGCAAATCGCACCGAAGCTGCGGCTGCTGCTGCACGCGGCATTATTGACCAGGAGCTAGAGGAAGCTGGCGCTCCGGAAAATGTGGACGACCGGTAGGGAAATGCCGAATCAATTATGGTGATGCAATTACGATTATGCTAATTAACGAACACATATCGTGGAGTGTGACTTTCGTCACTTTGAATCCCCACTCAATTGTGTAAACCTCGCCAGCGATAAAGCGGGATAAACCCGCCCACAGGGGGCAGTTTGCTTATGCCGGAGAAAAAACGGCAATTGTTGCAGGTTGAGGACCTGCATGTGTCTTTCGCTATACAAGGCGGAAGGGTTGAGGCTGTGCGTGGTGTCAGCTTCTCGATGTTCAAGGGCACAGTCGTGGCACTCGTCGGTGAATCGGGTTCAGGCAAATCCGTGATCGCGCAATCGATCCTGCGCATCCTCCCCTCAAACGGCACGATTGATGGGGGGCGGATATTGTTCCACGACCGGGAGCTGGGCAAGAAGCCGGTCGATATTGCCGGATTGAAACCTCGGGATCCCTACCTCTATCAAATGCGCGGCGGACGCATATCGATGGTCTTCCAGGAACCAATGACCGCCCTTTCTCCGCTCCATACGGTGGGTAATCAGATCGAGGAAGCACTCCGCCTGCACCGGAACATGGGGCATGCTGAATCCAAGGAAGAGACGGTCGATATTTTGCGGCTGGTTGGTTTTCCTGATCCCAAGGGCGGATATGAACGATATCCTTTTGAATTGTCGGGCGGCCTGCGCCAGCGCGCGGTCATTGCCATGGCCCTGATCTGCAATCCTGCCATGATCATTGCTGATGAGCCGACTACTGCACTCGATGTAACGGTACAGGCACAGATCCTGAAGCTGATGAAGCAGCTTCAGAAGAAATTCGACACCGCTATTTTGTTGATCACCCACGATCTTGGGGTTGTCGCCAACATGGCTGATGAGGTGGTGGTGGTCTATCATGGCAAGCTGATGGAAGCCGGACCAGTTGAAACCATATTCAACCATCCTCAACATCCATACCTGAAAGCATTGATGGCTGCCGTCCCGCACTTCGATATGAAGAAGGGCGAGCGGCTGGTTTCCTTGCGGGATATGGGAAAGGAAAAAGTCAACGCAGTTTCGGAGTTTTCCAGCCGCTATCGGGTAAAGGGATTTGAAGACAAGAGTGAACCGCATCTTGTCGTCAAAAACCTGGGCAAGGAGTTCATCACGCGCAAAGGCAGCTTCTTTACTGCCGGTGCGGACAGCAAGGTGATCGCGGTTGACGACGTCAGCTTCGAGATTATGCCGGGCGAATGTCTCGGGCTTGTCGGCGAGAGCGGTTCCGGCAAGACAACCGTTTCAAAGCTGATCATGCGGGCGATTTCCGCGTCATATGGCCAGGTTCTGATGAACTCCAGTGCCGGCATGATCGATGTGCTCGGGCTGACCGGACCGGACCTCTTTGAATATCGGCGCAAGATTCAAATGATATTCCAGGATCCGTTCTCCTCATTGAATCCTCGCATGACGGTGAAGAGTATTCTTCTGGAGCCGTTTGATGTTCACAAGGTCGGCAATGCCGACAGCCGTGAACGTGATGTCGTCGACTTGATGAAGCTGGTCGGCCTTGATCCACGGTTTTTGAACCGCTACCCGCATTCATTCTCCGGCGGTCAGCGCCAGCGCATCGGCATTGCGCGCGCTCTGGCTCTGCACCCCGAAATCATGATTTGCGATGAGCCGGTATCTGCACTGGATGTGTCTGTTCAGGCGCAAATATTAAATTTGTTGAATGATTTGCGCACAGAGCTTGGGCTTACAAGCCTGTTCATTTCGCACAACCTCGCAGTTGTAAATTATGTGGCCGACCGTATCGCGGTGATGTGCCGCGGCAAGCTGGTCGAACTGGCGCCGCGCGAGGTTCTGTTCGCAAATCCTATACACCCATACACAAAATCACTCTTGGCTTCGGTACCCTATCCCGATCTTGATCGCCTGCTTGATTTTGATTCTATCCAATATACCGGCGAGGACTATACAAGCGCCTGGCCGGACGCATTTAAACCAAGTGAAAATTCCGGTTTGAGTGCAATTCATCTTGAAAAAGGTCATGTCGTACTGGCAAATGAAAATGTTGATCTCAGGGAGTTGGTCTGATGGTAATTCGTAAATTGACAATGGCGCTGGTCATCGCGTTATCGTTCTCATTATTTTTTGATTTTCAGATTGTTAGGCAATCGCAAGCGGGTGAGGCACCAGATTTCGCCCAAATGGTTGCCAACGGCAAACTGCCGCCACTGGAAGAACGCCTTCCTGAAAATCCACTCGTTGTCGACTTTGACGCAGAAGGAAAAACCATCGGCAAATATGGTGGTGAACTGCGAATGTTGATGGGCCGCGCCAAGGATATAGGCCAGATCACCGTTTATGAATATGCCCGCCTGATCGGCTATGACATCAACATCGAACTTGTCCCGGACATCCTGGAATCCGTCGACTCGGTGGATGACAAGGAATTTACGTTCAAGATCAGAAAGGGCCACAGATGGTCCGACGGTCATCTGCTGACGACCGAGGATTTCCGGTATTATTGGGAAGACGTGATCAAGGATCCTGAACTTGGCCGCCAAGGCGTGCCATCAGCCATGCTGGTTGAAGGCGAAGAACCGGTTTTCGAAATCATTGATGATCTGACCTTCAAATATAGCTGGACAAAACCGAACAAGTCCTTTCTGCAGGCCTTGGCCGGACCGTCACCAGTATGGATTTATCTGCCAGCACATTACGTGAAGCAGTTTCACGCAAAATATGCCGATCCCGAAAAACTCGCGGCAATGGTGAAAGAGGCAAATGTCGACAGCTGGGCAGCCCTGCACACCCGTAAGACCCGTCAGCGTCGGCCGGAAAACCCAGACATGCCGACGTTGCAACCTTGGCAGAACACGACACCACCACCTGCCGAACGGTTTGTATTTGTCCGCAATCCGTTTTTCCATCGGGTCGATAGTGAAGGTAATCAGCTTCCCTATATCGACAAACTGCATGTGGATATTGTCTCCAAGGATGTCATTGCAGCCAAGACCGGTTCGGGCGAGAGCAATCTACAGGCTCGCTACATCCGGTTTGACAATTTCACCTTTCTGAAGGAATCGGAGGAAAAACACGGGTTTATCACCAATTTGTGGACGACCGGAAAGGGCTCTGAATATGCCCTTTACCCGAACCTGAACACCAAGGATCCGGTATGGCGTGGATTGATGCGCGATGCCAATTTCCGGCGTGCTCTTTCGCTGGCAATTGATCGCGACGAGATCAATGAAGTGATTTATTTTGGACTGGCCAGCCCAAGTGCGAATACGGTTTTGCCGCAAAGCCCGTTGTTCCGTGAGGAATATCGTGAGGCCTGGTCGTATTTTGATCCGGACAAGGCGAACGAGCTGCTGGATGCTGCCGGCCTGGGCGCGCGCGATGATGATGGTGTTCGCCTCTTGCCGAACGGTGAGCGTGCTGAGCTGACCATTGAAAGCGCCGGCGAAAGCACGGAAGAGACCGATGTTCTGGAACTGGTGGCAGCGCAATGGAAGGCCATCGGCATCAAGGCATTTGTCAGGGCTTCCCAACGCGACATCTTCAGACGCCGCGCAGCCGCAGGCGAAACGCCAATTTCCGTGTTCTTTGGTTTGAATAACGGTGTCGCCGCACCGACCATGAGCCCGGAAGAATTGGCACCTGTATCACCCGCTCAGCTGCAATGGCCGAGTTGGGGCGAGTACTACGAAACAGGTGGCAAGGCCGGTGAGCCGCCGGACATGCCCGAAGCAGTAGAATTGCTTGATTTGTTCAAGGAGTGGAAAACTTCCGCCGATGTGGAGGAGCAGACCGTAGTCTGGCACAAGATGCTGGACATCTTCACGGACCAGGCATTTTCCATCGGGATTGTGAACAATACCCGTCAGCCTGTCGTGACTTCGTCCAATCTGCGAAACGTTCCAGAAGAGGGCATCTATTCATGGGAACCGACTTCGTATTTCGGGATATATCGCCCGGATACCTTCTGGTTCGAAGAATAGTCGCCTAACGCGGAAAACCGGCTCGATAATCAGGGGCAAGATGGGTAAATGCTGAGCTATATCATCAAGCGTTCCCTATACATGATACCAACGCTGATATTGATCAGCATGCTCGTCTTTACCCTGATTGAGCTGCCGCCGGGCGACTATTTCGAAAGCTATGTTGCCCAACTGCTCGCTTCCGGCGAGACAGTCGATCCGCAAAAAATCGAGTTCCTCCGCCGGGAATACGGTTTTGACCTGCCGCCTTACCAGCGCTACTTCAAATGGGTAATCGGCATGGTGCAGGGCGATTTCGGATATTCCTTCGAGTATCAGCTCCCGGTTCGTGAAGTTGTTGGAGACCGCCTCTGGTTCACCATCTTCATCACCTTTTGCACCATAATTTTCACCTGGTTGATCGCCTTCCCGATCGGTATCTATTCAGCAACCCATCAGTACAGCTGGGGCGACTATGGTCTTACCTTCGTCGGACTCTTGGGGCTGGCGACACCGAACTTCCTGCTTGCCTTGGTGATGATGTATTTCGCCAAGGAATATTTCGGGACATCGATTGGCGGCCTTTATGATCCCGAATTCATAGACCAGCCGATGAGTTGGGCCAAGGCAATGTCCATTCTCGAGCATCTTTGGATTCCGGTCATCGTGATCGGTACTTCGGGAACGGCTGGCATGATACGCCGGGTGCGCGCCAACCTGCTTGATGAATTGCGCAAACCCTATGTGACAACTGCGCGCGCCAAGGGTATGCCGGAGTTTCGCGCGCTGATTAAATATCCTTTCCGCATGTCGCTGAACTTCTTCATCGCCGATATCGGGAGCATTCTGCCTTCCGTCATCTCCGGCGCTGAAATCGTCGCCATCGTGCTTTCATTGCAAACTACTGGTCCGCTATTGATCTCGGCTCTGCAGAGCCAGGACATGTACCTTGCCGGTTCATTCCTAATGATGCTCGCATTTCTCACGGTAATCGGTGTCTTGATATCGGATATTGCGCTCGCAATCCTTGATCCGCGTATCAGATTGGCGGGCGGGGTGAGTCGATGAACGAAATCCGCCCAGAATCCTCCGGTGATGGCGGCAAGGATCCGGTCGCAAATCCGCATATCTATTCGCGTGAACCGTTTGACCCCCGCGCAATCGAGGAAATGACGCCGGAACAGGAAAAGGTTTTCCTGGCTTCACAGCGCAAACTAATGTGGTGGAAGTTCAAGCGGCACAAGATTGCGGTCGTTTGTGGTCTGTTCTTACTGTTCATTTACATTTCGATCGCGATTGCGGAATTCCTTGCTCCTTATTCGCTGGAAACCCGCAATACGCGGTTTATCTATGCGCCACCTCAATCAGTGCATCTGTTCCATGAGGGACAGTTTATCGGTCCGTTTGTCTATGCCTACACGTCAAAGCTCGATCTTGAGACCCTGAAACGTAACTACACCCCAGATACCAGCGAACCGCAGCCGATCAGGTTTTTCTGCCGGGGTGATTCCTACGAGTTCTGGGGATTATTTGAAGCAGACCTCCACCTGTTTTGCCCCCCTGAAAATTCCGAATTGTTCTTGATGGGAACCGATCGCCTGGGAAGGGATGTGTTTTCGCGCATGATCTACGGTGCCCGAATTTCGATGACCATTGGCCTGATCGGTATTTTCATCTCTTT
>JBCCEP010000135.1:0-9847 GCA_039030215.1 Pseudomonadota bacterium | reverse complement strand
GAGCGGCCAGTCGTACCGGATGTGTATAATATCGCCGCAAGGTCCTCCTCGCCGCGGTCAACAATCTTGAAGTTGGCCGATTGCTCCGCCGCCAAATCCGCAAGGCTGCCCTGCCCTGCTTCATCGAGTGTTTGCAGATTGGCGCCTGCCTTTTCGGCGATTGGTCGAAGCGCAGCCGCCGAATCGGGATCGCAAATTACAAGGCTGGCCCCAGAGTCGTGAACGAAATACTCGACCTCTGACGCCGTATAGGCAGTGTTGAGCGGCAGGAAAACCGCGCCTGACATGGCGCAAGCCGCATAGACTGCAAGCGCATGCGGGGATTTTGCCGTCTGTAATGCGACCCGGTCCCCGCAACCGACCCCGATCTCCTGAAATGCATTGGAAATTCTACCGGCCAACCCCAAAAACTCGGCATAAGTCACGCTCAACTCATCTGCGCCAGTTAGAAAAATCCGGGCGCTGTCTTTGTGAGGCATGAACAGAGCATCATACAATAGGTTGGGCATAAGAACTTATTCCGTAAAACGTCCTTGTAAATTTTTCAGCTTGGAATAGGCATAGCTTTGGCAAACAGGCAAGTGTCAAACTTTCCTCCAGAACATCACACCGGGAATTGTGAATGAACCCCCTCATCGGCATCGTCTACAAGTTAATGTCGGTATCGATATTCGTTGCGATGTCGGTCTGCATCAAGGCGGTTTCTGGTGAAATTCCGCCCGGTGAAACCGTATTTTTCCGCTCTCTTTTTGCAATGCCGGTGATTTTTGCCTGGTTGGCCTGGCGTCATGATTTGGCACATGGCCTTTCGACCAAAAATCCCCTTGCTCATTTCTGGCGCGGCCTGGTGGGCACGACCGCCATGGGCTTGTCATTTGCTGCACTCGGCTTTCTTCCGCTGCCGGAAGTAACCGCCATTGGCTACGCCGCACCGATCTTGACAGTCATATTTGCCGCCATGTTCCTGGGCGAGGAGGTACGGATATTCCGCCTCGCCGCCGTCGCCTTGGGAATGGTGGGCGTTCTGGTAATTCTCTCGCCGCGCCTGACCGTTTTCGCGACCGGAAATTTTACCGACACCGCCGGTCTGGGTGCGATGCTGATGCTTATGAGCGCGGTATTCATTGCGCTCGCACAGGTGTTTATCCGCAAACTGGTAAAGACCGAAAACACGGCAGCAATCGTGTTTTACTTTTCACTTACTGCAACGGTTCTGTCGCTGCTCACCCTGCCCTTTGGTTGGGTAATCCCGACATTGCGCGAAGCAATTTTGCTGGTCTCCGTCGGTCTGCTTGGTGGCCTTGGGCAGATATTTTTGACCACCTCCTATCGCCATGCGCCAACTTCGGTCATCGCCCCGTTTGAATATTGTTCCATTCTGCTTGCCGTAATTGCCGGTTATGTATTCTTTGATGAGATTCCAACTGTCCCAACGCTGGCGGGCGTCGGTCTGGTAATTCTGGCTGGCCTGATCATCATCTACCGGGAGAGAAAACTGGGGCTCGAACGTGCCAGCCAGCGCAAGGTCATGACCCCACAGGGGTAAGACCGATCTGAAGGCTGACTTTCAAGCACGTGGAAATCCTCTGGACAGGATTTCCCTTGGCGTTTCAACACCATTACCCCAACGATGTATTGACAGGCGCGCCCGCCATGCGCGTTAATCGCCACTTGGTCCAGTCGGATATCGTAGAGGACCTACAGTTTTCGGGACAGCGCAACCCCGGAACCAGACCAACGACTGCGCAGGGAGCTAGTAATGACTAAGAATGGAAACATCGGCGGCACACTCACACGATTCACTGTGATGTCGGCAGTGGCGTTTTCACTGATGACATCGGCAGTCAATGCCCAGGAATCAACCGATCCGATCAAACTCACTCTGCACGACTGGACAGGACAGTTGATCACTACCCAGATCATGGGCGAGGTATTGAAGAAGGCCGGCTTTAACGTCGAATATGTTCAGGCCGACTATCTGGCCCAGTTTGCGGGTTTGGAAACGGGCGATCTTACCGTGGCGATGGAGATGTGGGAGACCACTGGCCGGGATGCGATGGATGCCGCGACTGCTACTGGAAAGGTTGAAAATGTCGGCGCAACCGGCATGAAGGCAAAGGAAGAATGGTGGTATCCGCTCTACATGAAGGAGAAGTGCCCCGGCCTGCCAAATTGGGAAGCCTTGAAAGACCCTGCCTGTGCCGAAGCATTCTCGACCGCAGAAACGGCGCCAAAGGGTCGTTACCTGGGCGGACCGGTCACTTGGGGTGGTTTTGATGACGAGCGCGCCGAAGCGCTTGAGCTTCCGTTTGAAGTCATCCACGCAGGTACGGATGCAGCTTTGTTCGCCGAACTGGAAAGTGCCTATCAGAGACAAGCGCCGATCATGCTCTGGATCTATGCACCTCACTGGGCACCAGCAAAATATGAAGGCGAATGGGTCGAATTCCCTGAATATACCGCCGAGTGTTACAAGGACCCCGCTTGGGGAAGCAATCCCGACATGGCCCATGATTGCGGCAAGCCTTTCGGCGAAATCTGGAAAGTTGCCTGGGCCGGCATGAAAGACAAATGGCCGGGAGCCTATGATGCCGTCAAGGCGTTTACCGTCAATAACGATGAAATGGGCGCAATGATCACCGCTGTCGACCTGGACGGCAAAACCGTTGAAGAAGTCACGGCGGAATGGATGACCAATAACGAGGATCGCTGGAAATCCTGGATCGGGCAATAATCAAAGCTCAACTGCTGACAACTGGCCGCCCGGACTGTCCGGGCGGCTGCCAACCCGCCAATCATCATCAGGTTTATTGATGCGCGAGCAGCAAACAAAACTTGTCTGCCGAAATGTCTGGAAAATATTCGGCGAAAACGCCGAAAGGAAGCTCGCCGAACTGGGTAGCGAACCGTCTCTGGAGCAAATCTCCGAGGCGGGTCTGGTCGGTGCAGTCCGCTCGGTTAATCTGGAGGTTCACGAAGGCGAAATCTTCGTCATTATGGGTCTGTCCGGTTGCGGAAAGTCGACCCTGGTGCGTTGTCTGTCCCGCCTTGTCGAGCCGACCGCAGGCGAAATCCTGTTCAACGGTGAAAATCTGCTGACTGCCACCGATGCCCAGATGATCGAACTCCGGCGCCACAAGATGGGCATGGTATTCCAGCACTTTGCCTTGCTTCCCCATCTGAGCGTCTTGGACAATGTTGCTTTTCCCCTGGCTATTCAGGGCACCGCGAAACCTGAACGCGAAGATCGTGCCCGCCAGATGATATCCCTTGTTGGATTGTCTGGTCGCGAGGAATCCATGCCGCGCCAGCTCTCCGGCGGTCAACAGCAGCGCGTCGGGATTGCCCGATCGCTGGCTGTCGAGCCGGAACTCTGGTTCCTGGATGAACCATTTTCCGCCCTGGACCCGCTCATTCGCAGGGAGATGCAGGACGAATTCATCAGGCTGCAATCGGTCCTGAAGAAGACAATCGTCTTCATCACCCACGATTTTGACGAGGCGATCCGGCTTGCTGATCGCATCGCGATCATGAAGGACGGCGAAATTGTTCAATGCGGTACGCCCGAAGAGATCGTGCTGAACCCCGCAACTGACTACGTGCGTGAGTTTACCCAGGCCGTGACCAAGGCAAAGGTTGTTCGTGTGACTTCGCTGGCTATCACGGAAGAACAGCACGATCCAAAATCAAATAAGGTCGAAACCGTAGAAATTTCCGATCAAGCAACCGTGGCAGAAGCAGCGCCGCTCTTTCTTGATGGCATAGATCAGATACGGATCGTCGACGAAAATGGTGACGCTCGGGGTTATGTCCGCCGGAAAGATGTCGTCGAATTGATGTTGCAGGGCTAGACCATGAAACTTGCAGCAACCTCGACGCTTCCCCAAAACGGCTTACGGCCTTCCGCTTGGGTCGTCTGGCTTTTGGCGCTCCTTGCATTCCTGGCCCTATGGAAGCTTGCCGAACCGCTGCTCCCCTGGGCATTCGAATATCCAAAGGCATTGAAAATCCCAGCGGCCAAATGGATCAGCGAATTTACGAAATGGCTCCTGAATGACGCCAGCTTTGGCCTGTTCACCTTTGCCGAACTGACGCGGTTCATCTCCGCCGTAATCGATGCGCCCTATCGCATTGTATTAAGCCTGCTTTCAACCGGCTTCATGTCGGGCAGAGGCTCCGCGGCAACACAGATACTACCGCCCATTTCCTGGATCGGAGTAATTGCAATATTCGCGCTCCTCGGTCTGTATGCCGGTGGCCGAAAGCTGGCAGCAATCGTCAGCGCTTGCATGATTTTCATTCTGGTCTTCGGTCAGTGGAACAGCGCGCTGATCACGCTTTCTTCCATCCTTGTTGCCGTCCCGCTCGGCGTCGTCGGCGGATTGTTGCTTGGTATCGCCGCCTACAGATATCGTTGGTTCGAACATATGCTGCGGCCAATTCTGGACCTGATGCAGACCATGCCGGTCTTCGCCTATCTGGTTCCTATCCTCATAATGTTTGGCTTCGGGCCAACCGCGGCCGTGGTGGCAACGCTGATCTATGCAATGCCGCCAATGACCAGGATCACCGTTCTGGCACTTAAACGAATTCCCTCCGAATTGCGGGACCTGGGAAACATTGTCGGCTGTACGCGTTCGCAGCTGACCTGGAAGGTACTGGTTCCCTCTGCCAGGGATTCTCTCATGGTCGGGGTCAATCAGGTCATCATGCTGTCGCTCAATATGGTGATCATCGCTGCAATGATCGGGGCTGGCGGTCTCGGATTTGACGTCCTGGCTGCACTGCGCCGCCTGGATTTCGGCGCCGGACTGGAAGCCGGATTTGCCATTGTTGCCCTTGCGATTGCCCTTGACCGGCTTAGCCAGGCTTTCGCGCTCCGAAATGCAGAAACAGTCCACCACGGACCCTGGTTGAAACGGCACCCCTACACACTATCGGCCCTCGCTATCGTAGTGTTCTCAGGCCTAGCCGGGCTGGTGGTGCCGGCAATTCAAACCTATCCGGAGGCATTGCAAATCTCGACTGGTAACTTTTGGTCAAACGTCGTCAAATGGATCAACATCAACTATTTCGACACGCTGGAAGCCATCAAGAACGCATTATTGCTGAACGTATTGATCCCTTTCAAACGCTTCCTTTTGTCGCTGCCCTGGATCGGTGTCGTGGGCATTCTCGTTGTTGCAGGCTGGCGCTTGGGTGGCATCCGACTGGCGGCTTTGGTCGGCGTGCTTGCCACCCTGATCGCCGCAGTCGGCTTGTGGGAAAAGGCGATGATCACGGTCTATCTGTGCGGCATTTCGACGGTCATTGCCTTATTGATTGGTGTACCGATCGGTATCTTCGCAGCCGAGCGAAAAACGCTCTGGATGTGGGTTCAGGCCATCATCGACACCTTACAGACGCTGCCTTCCTTTGTTTATCTCATGCCGGCAGTCATGTTGTTCAGGGTCGGAGATTTCACCGCCATGATAGCGGTTGTCGCTTATGCCATTGCACCAGCGATTAGGTATACTGCGCTTGGCATCAGAAATGTCGATCCGGCATTGGTGGAAGCCGGCAGATCCATGGGCTGCACGCCGGCGCAATTGCTGACGCGTATCAAGCTGAGGCTTGCCTTTCCCGAAATAATGCTTGGCGTAAACCAGACGGTGATGTTTGCAATTTCCATGCTGGTCATTACCGCCCTTGTCGGCACCCGCGATCTGGGACAGGAGGTTTATATCGCGCTAACCAAGGCAGATCCCGGACGTGGCCTCGTGGCGGGCTTTGCGGTTGCTTTCATTGCGATCATAGTTGATCGACTGATTTCCGCAGCAGCCCAAAACGCTCGCGAAAAGCTGGGCATTGCAGGAGGACCAACATGAGCCGGGACAAAATCGCCGATCTCGGCATCTGGAAAGGAGATATTTCCGTTGAACCCCTGACCGGCGGTCTCTCCAACGAGGGTTGGAAGGTGACAGATGACGCAGGAACCCATGTCGTCAGATTTGGCCACGACTACCCATTTCACCATGTTGACCGGCAGCGCGAATTGATGACCGCCCGCGCCGCCTTCGATGCCGGGTTGGCACCGGAAGTCGAGTTTTCTGCTCCCGGTGTCATGGTCTCTAAATTTATCGACGCCAGGACCTGGCAGGAGGAAGATGTAAGAAACGCGCCTGATCGCGTGGCGGAACTCATTCGCAAATTTCATCAGGAACTGCCGAACTTCGTTTCCGGTCCTGGCTTTATGTTCTGGCCCTTCCATGTGATTAGGGACTACGCCCGAACACTCGAAGCTGGAGAAAGCCCGTTCACAGGCGAACTTGGAAGATATCTCCGCCTCGGGCAGGCATTGGAAGCGGCGCAAATTCCGATGCCGATCATTTTTGGCCACAACGACCTGCTCCCGGCTAATATTCTTGATGACGGAAACAGGCTGTGGCTTATCGATTTTGAGTATGCCGGCTTTTCAACAGCGATGTTTGATCTGGCCGGCGCGGCATCGAACTCCGGAATGGACGATGCGGAAGCCCAAATTCTGCTCGAAAGTTACTTTCAGCAACCAGTTGACGAGCGGACGTTAAATGCTTTTGACGCCATGCAATGCGCCTCGCTGTTACGCGAGGCGATGTGGGCAATGGTCTCGCAACTCCATCTGGATGCCCCCGGCGCCGACTACGGCGAATATGCGCAGGAAAACCTCGACCGTCTCGACAAGGCGCTCCTAAAATATCAAGAAAAACACGGAAAACTGCCGCAATGAACCTACCCTCGCAGACCCAGATCGTCGTCATCGGTGGTGGCATTATCGGCTGTTCCACTGCTTACCATCTCGCCCGCGATCACGATGTGGACGTGATCCTCGTTGAGCAGGGAAAGCTCACATCTGGCTCCACCTGGCATGCTGCCGGTCTTGTTGGTCAATTGCGTTCCTCGGCGTCGATCACCCAGGTCCTCAAATATTCCGTGGACCTTTACCGCGAGCTTGCCGATCAAACCGGGCTCGAAACCGGTTGGAAAATGACCGGATGCCTTCGGTTGGCAACCAATCAGGATCGGTGGACCGAATATAAACGTCTGGCCACAACGGCACGAAGCTTTGGCATGGAGATGCATCTTGTCTCGCCTGATGAGGTAAAGCGCATGATGCCTCAATTGGAGGTAGACGACCTTGTCGGCGCCAGTTGGCTACCGACGGACGGTCAGGCAAGCCCGTCCGACATAACGCAATCACTTGCCAAGGGCGCGCGAATGCACGGTGCGCGTATCTTTGAAGGTGTGCAGGTTACCGGGTTTGAAATGGAAGATGGCCGGATTGCTTCGGTAAAGACCGATAAGGGCGATATTGCCTGCGAAAAGGTTATCAATTGCGCCGGACAATGGGCGCGACAGATCGGGCAAATGGCCGGCATCAACGTGCCGCTACAGCCGGTCCAGCACCAATATGTAATTACCGAACCGATCGATGGCCTCGACACTGATGCACCGACCGTTCGAGATCCTGACCGCCGAACCTATTTCAAAGAGGAGGTCGGCGGCCTTGTTTTCGGCGGATATGAACCAAACCCGATACCTTGTACGACCGGAGACGTCCCCGATGACTGGGAGTTTCACCTGTTTGATGATGATTACGATCATTTTGAACAGCATATGGAACAGGCGATCGCACGGATACCGGCACTGAACAATACCGGCGTCAAGCAGATGATCAACGGCCCTGAAAGTTTCACGCCGGACGGAAACTTCATCCTCGGTTCCGCACCGCAATGTGCCAACATGTATGTCGGCGCCGGATTTAATGCGTTTGGCATTGCGTCTGGTGGTGGCGCTGGTTGGGCATTGGCGGACTGGGTCGTTCACGACGAAGCCCCGCTCGACCTGTGGGGCGTTGATATCCGCCGCTTCTCCAGCCTGCACGAAGACCGCAAATGGGTATGTGGCCGAACCCTCGAAGCCTATGGAAAGCATTATACGGTTGCTTATCCCAACGAAGAATATGAATCCGGAAGGCCCTACATCGTCTCACCGCTTTATGACCGATTGAAATCCCACCGTGCAGTTTTTGGTTCCAAGCTTGGCTGGGAACGCCCCAACTGGTTCGCACCGGAAGACATGGAACCGCGGGACATCTATTCCATGGGGCGCCAAAACTGGTTCGAGCAAGTAGGCAAGGAACATCATCACGTGCGCGAACATGTTGGAATTTTCGATCAGTCCTCCTTCGCAAAATACGAAATTACCGGAGCCGATGCCGCCGCAGCGCTCGACTGGATTTGCTCCAATGATGTAGCAAAGCCGGTTGGCCGTCTCACCTATACCCAGTTGTTGAATAGTCGTGGTGGCATTGAAGCCGATCTGACGGTAGCCAGACTGGCCGAAGACAGGTTCTACATCGTGACGGGAACCGGATTTCGTACTCATGATGCCGCCTGGATTATGGATCACATTCCAGGTGGCGACGTCCAATTGACAGATATCACCGAAGACTGGGGCACACTGTCCCTGATGGGTCCAAAGGCACGTATCGTGCTTTCCAAGGTCACCGACGCAGATGTGTCGAACGAAGCATTTCCGTTCGCCAATATTCGCGAAGTCGAAATCGCTGGCGTTACGGTTCGTGCCCTCAGAGTCACCTATGTCGGCGAACTTGGCTGGGAATTGCACGTACCGATCAATGCGACCGGTAATGTCTTTGATGCATTGATGGCAGCGGGCGCTGACGAAAACATTCTACCGGTCGGCTATCGCGCATTGGAATCCCTCCGCCTCGAAAAAGGCTACCGGGCATGGTCTTCCGACATTACGCCAAATGATACACCCTTCGAAGCGGGCCTCGGCTGGGCGGTGAAGAAGAGGAAAAACACGCCCTTCATGGGGCGTGCAGCACTGCAGGAATCCAGCGGAAAACCGCTCGCCAAACGATTTGCCGGATTTACAATTGATGATCGCGAATTTGTTTTGGCCGGTCGGGAAACCATCCTCAGAGACGGCAAAACCGTGGGCTACCTGACTTCGGGCGGATACGGCTACACGATCGGAAAGAACATTGGTTACGGCTATGTCCGTAATTCCGACGGCGTCGACGATGCGTTCCTGAACTCAGGCAAATACGAGCTGGTGGTTGCCAACGAACCTCATCCGGCAGAATTGTGTCTCGGCGCGCTCTACGACCCGCAAAATCTGAAAGTGAAGGCTTAGGACGTGGCGCTGTTACTTGACGCGCATCACGATGCCTCGACCTGGAATAGTGCCCTCCTCGCCAGGCATCGAGACGTAAGGATCCGTCTGCTCCAAAAAGTCGACTAGACCATCTTTTGCGAGACTGGCTATTTTTTCGTCAAACCCGCCGGTCCACAGATCGTCCTTGATTGTAAGAACAATAATTCCGCCCGGCCTGCAGATCCGGATCAATTCATCAAGACCTTCAACACCGACATGACCGGTGGTGAAAACGCCCGCAGAAACGATTCCGGCAAATGCGCCATCCTGGAAAGGCAACGCGCTGCCAAGAGCAAGGTTATGCAGTTTTGCATAAACGCCTTTTGAAGCGGCAACCTCGAGCATGCCCTTCGAAATATCGAGCCCTTCGACATGCTGATAACCGAGTATTCCGAGCCACTCCCCGATCAGCCCGGTCCCGGCACCCGCATCGAGCAGTGGATCAGCGCCTGGCGGTAAGTGGCGGGCCAGTAACGCAACGCAAATCGACGGATGACGGTATCCTGCCTTGGCCATCTCGGCTTCATAGGAATTCGCCCATCCATCATACAGCTTGGCAATTTCGTCAGGGTCTTTTGCCTCATAGACCGCTCCAAGGATACTGTCTTGCTGCTTGTCGGGCATGTTTTCTCCGGATTCATTT
>JBCCEP010000134.1:0-9865 GCA_039030215.1 Pseudomonadota bacterium | reverse complement strand
TTTTGTACTCTCTGCGCGCTGAAAGGTAGGACAACTTCCATTTTGGGCCAGAAAGAGTCGTCATTACCAATGATAGATGATCTCCGATAAGTGCCAAAAGCGGACAGATTGAGTAGCGGCATCGGGTATCTGCTAGCTATCAGAAGGCAGCCAAAATGCATCTTTGTTGCCAAGAAGGAAAAATACGGAAGTTCCGGTTCGACAGCCGTTTTTACGGAACTCGTTGCAACGCATCCTTCATCACCGAAACTGCATTGGTATCCGGCTTGTCCAGACAATCATCCAGAAATATCTCGGTAGCTTCAGTCAATCTTGAAAGTTGAAACGTCGTCTCGTCAGACTGACCAACCAGGTAACCGTGCATGAATGCAATCGCGGTGTCTCGATCCAACCCTGACAGGATCATGATTTCTCGACATTCTATATTGTCGAGATCCCGTTCATCCCGCTGGGCCAACGCAGAAACTGGTGCCAGAGCACAACAAAGTACAAAGGCGAGAGCGGGTGCTGTCGCATATTTAAATTTGTACACTTTAAGATCCATGCCTCTCGAATTACCCATAAATTGCGGAAAGCCGCACGCTGCGCAATTGTCCGTATCTTCTAATTGCATTGACACGGTCTGCAATCAAAGGAATTTTGATTTTTGACTTTTTTCAGGTCGCAGGAATTAATGCCAACTTTGGGCTTTTTGAAATGGAATGCAGGTTGACCGTTCGGAATCTAGGATGGTTGTTGATGATGGCTTTGTTGTTGCTGTCATTGCCGGCCCTAATGATCCATGAGGCTGATAGCGCAATTTCTGTGTTCAGTTCAGATGGAGATTGGCAGCCAACCAACGATAAAGCAAACCAAACGCAACCGGATGGATATCCTGACAGGCGATTGACCCGGGATAGCGGCGATGAAAATTTTGGTCTTCCCGGTTATCGCCCGCCTTATTCCAGCAGCGGAACGCCTTTATACCGTCCGCCCGACAATCGGCGCCGTGACGCCCATGCCAACTACTTCTTTCGTGGTAGAACTGCAGATCGTGGATTGTGCCGGCGTTGGAGTATCGAATGCAGAAATGGTTTCAGGAATAGCTGTGATCGACTGAGAGGTGATTGCAGCGCCCTAAATTATTGCGATGCGCTTCGAGAATCCTGCACTCGAAATCCGGATGCCTGCTTCATGGTGGAAGACGCTTGTTGAACGACAGCATTGTTGACTGAGCTGGAGCGGAGCTCTTGTTCTATTCGGTTTGCCTAATTCAGGTATAAACTACATTTAATTTGGGAAGTAAGAAATTTCGGCGTAACATCGCCTGACCAAGTGCCCTATATTTTTGAAAGCTGCTGTAGATCAATGTCCTCGGAGGAAACATGAAAAATATCGTCGCAACAATCGTTTTCCTGGTCGGAGTAGTGGGCGCGGCCCAAGCTGAGTCATTTCGGTGGGCAGGCAAGACGGACCCGCAGACGATGGACCCGCATGCGGTGAATTCTGCACCCGTTCTTGGCTTCTTGAACAATGTTTACGAAGGATTGGTTCGCCGCGGTAAGGATATGAGCATTGAACCTGCGCTGGCTGAATCGTGGGAGCCGATCGGAAATGGCGAAGGTTGGCGTTTCAAACTTCGGCAGGATGTCAAATTCCACGACGGAGCAGACTTCAATGCTGAGGATGTCCGCTTCAGCTATGAAAGAGCATCTTCTGAAGCATCAGATACTCGCAGTTGGTTTGCACCGGTTAAGGATCTTGTGGTCGTTGATGACTATACGGTGGATATTCTGACCAATGCTCCGAATCCGATTTTTCCTGATTCCATTGCCAATTGGATGATCATGGACAAGGGATGGGCCGAGACTAACGGCACGGAGCGTCCGGACAAGGAAAATGGTAATTTTGCCACTCTGAATGCCAATGGGACTGGTGCTTTTATGGTCACCGATCGCCAGCCGGGTTTAACGACCACATTGAAACCATTTGATGGTTGGTGGGATGCAACCGAACACAATATCACGGAAGCGACGTTCACCCCGATCGACAATCCCGCAACAGCAGTGGCGGCTTTACTGTCGGGCGATGTTGATATGATCAATCCGGTGCCGATCCAGGATGCGGCAAGAGTAGATGAACGCGATGGGACAACAGTCGTCCGCGGGATCGAGGCACGCGTGATAATGCTTGGCTTCGGCCATGATCATGAAGCGCTCAAATATTCATCCATGGCAGGTGAAGCCAATCCATTCCTGGATGCACGGGTACGCGAAGCGGTGGCTAAGGCAATCAATGTTGACGCCATCCTTCAAACCATCATGCGCGGCAGCGCCGAAGCTGCCAGCCAGCTGGTCAGTCCCGCGATGAAGGCATTTTCGACCAGCAACGATACCCGCACCGCTTTTGATCCTGAAGGTGCGAAGGCACTTTTGGCCGAGGCTGGTTACCCAGAAGGATTTTCCTTTGGCTTGAAATGCCCGAACAACCGCTATCTTAACGACGAAGCGGTTTGCCAGGCGATTACAGGCATGTTGGCGCAGGTGGGAATCAAGGCAGAACTCGATGCAATGCCGGTTCAAAATTACTGGCCGGAACTGCGGGCGGACAATTTCGATATGTATTTGCTTGGTTGGTCACCTGGGACATTTGATCATGAGCATCCTATCCGCTTTCTTGTCACCACTCCAAACCCGGACAAGAAACTTGGTTCATGGAATTTCGGCGGGTTTTCGGACAATCGAGTCGATGAATTGCTGCCGGTGATCCAGTCAGAAATCGATATTGGAAAGCGCCAGGCAATGGTTGATGAGGTCGTCGACATCTATCAAGATCAGCACGCCTATGTGCCACTCTATGTGCAACCACTTGTTTGGGGTATGCGAGACAACATCAAGCTGACACAACGTCCGGACAACTTCTTCATTCTCAGGTGGGTGACAGTAGAATAAGTCGGTAGCCGGCATGGCAATCAGTGCGTTGCTGCAGCCCATCCAGAATGTTGGTGCGGCAGCAACAACAGCAGAAACCGCCATGCTTGCACAACCAGGAATTCGAAACGGAATATGTGAACCAAGAAAAGTATCCTCGGCGCAGAGTTACGGTATTGGAGAAAACCGCCACGCCGAGGAAAGTTGGCGATCAATTGCCCGAAAGATCGCCATCCGACAAAATGGCAAACTGTCGCGCACCTGTCCATAGTTACAATTGACCAATCCCCACCGATCACACTTCAAAATCCAGCATGCGCGATTTTGAAGATGCAATTATGCTTACGTGCCCAGACATCCCGGACCGCAACAGTGTTCAACTTGCAAAGTGACATGCGACGCGGCGCGTTCCCATTTGTCGCAGCTCTGGTCGCTCCTGACGACAAATGTCTTTCGCTATCGGGCAACGCGGATTGAAGGCACATCCCGTAGGCGGGTCTATCGGATCGGGAATTTCTCCGGTAGGAGGCGGCACTTCGCGCCTAAAGGCGTCCATGCGCGGAGCGGCAGCTAGAAGCATCTGTGTGTATGGATGCTTGGGTGACTCGAAAAGTTCTTCCGGTGATGCCTCTTCAACGAGACGGCCAAGATAAAGAACGCCGATCCTGTCGGCCATATGCCGAACGACGGTCAAATCGTGCGTGATCAACAGATAGGTCAACCCGAGCTCGTCCTTGAGATCGCTCATCAAGTTGAGAACCTGCGCCTGTACAGACACGTCGAGTGCAGAGGTCGGTTCGTCGCAGACGATCAGCCGGGGTTCAGACGCCAGCGCGCGCGCTATGCAGATCCGCTGACGCTGGCCGCCAGAGAATTCGTGCGGATACTTCCCCGCGTCGGATGCGTGCAGGCCAACCTGCTCCAAAAGCCGCTCAGCAAGCCCCTCGGTTTGTCCGCCCTGTGAAGCGACTGGTTCGGCAATTATGTCGCGCACCCGCCACCTCGGATTGAGGGAAGCATAGGGATCCTGAAAGATCATCTGGATGTTCGAGCGAACCTCCCAGACCTTGTCGGGGTCGGTTTCGACGGCAAGATCCACGCCTTCAACTTCCACATAACCTGACGTGGGATGGAGTAACCCAACAAGCATCCTGCCAATTGTGGATTTTCCTGATCCACTTTCTCCGACGAGGGCGTAGGTGGTGCGTTCCTCTATTTCGAAGTCCACCTCAGACACGGCGGTCAGGAAAGCCTTCTTCCGGCGTTCCAAAACCCTGTTTAGCCACGGCTTGGACACGTCGAAAATTTGTGTCAGGGAGCGGACTTTTACATAGTCACTCATTCAGCCGCCTCCGCTATCCGCGGGAACCAGCAAGCCGCACGATGATCAGTCATCGTCGGCGGCGGATCGTTTCTGCACTTGTCCTGAACGGCTGGACAGCGGGGGTTAAACGCACAGCCATCAGGCATGAGGTTCAGTCGAGGCATCGAGCCAGGGATCTGGTGCAGCCGCTGTCTGCCCCCGGCGGCAAGCGGCGTCGATGCCATCAGCCCGTGTGTGTAGTGGTGTCGTGGCTGGGTCAGAACTTCGCGCACAGGGCCAATTTCGGCCAGCCGCCCGGCATACATGACTGCGACGCGGTCAGCGCTCTCGGCGATAACACCCATGTCGTGGGTAATGAGCATGACGGCTGTGCCCCGTTCCCGGCATAGCCGTTTCAGGAGGGAAATAATCTGCGCCTGCACCGACACATCAAGCGCTGTGGTAGGTTCGTCGGCAATTACAAGGCTTGGTTCGGCGCAGAGTGCCAGTGCGATGACGACGCGCTGTCTCATGCCTCCGGAAAACTCGTGGGGATAGCTGTCGATACGCTCCGCAGCTCCTGGAATTCCGACCTCTTCCAATGCAGCTACGGCACGGGCATCCGCCTCGCGCCTGCCAAGACGCAGGTGGGTCAGCATTGTTTCGGTCAACTGGTCGCCGATGGTCAGAAGAGGATTGAGCGAGGTCAGTGGATCTTGAAATATCATGCCGATCTCTTTACCGCGCAGCTTGCGCATGGTGTCGCCATGCAGGGTGTCAATGCGCGAGCCATTCAGCCAGATTTCGCCCGCAGAGATGTGTGCTGGACGGTTTAGCAATCCGATTACTGCATTTCCGGCCATCGACTTGCCTGCCCCGCTTTCGCCTACGACACCCAATATTTCACCCTTTGCAATGTCATAGCTGACATTGTCGACTGGTTTGACGATCCCTTGCCGTGTGGGGATTTCAACCGAGAGGTTGCGGATCGAGAGGACGGGAGTGGTCAACGGAGCCTCGGATTAAGCGCATCGCGCAGCCAATCGCCTAAGAGATTGACGCTGAGCGCCAACGCCAGAAGCGTGCAGGCGGGGAAGAAGAGGATCCACCATTCCCCAGAGAACAGGAAGCCCTGTCCGATCCGGATGAGCGTTCCCAGCGATGGCTGTGTCGGCGGAGCCCCGACACCCAGAAACGAGAGCGTTGCCTCGGCGATGATTGCTAAAGCCAGCGAAATGGTTGCAATTACCAACACAGGCGACAGGGCGTTCGGAAGGATGTGTTTGGTCATGATAACCCAGGGGCTTCGGCCAATCAGGTGCGCAGCGGCGACGTATTCCTTCTTTTTCTCGACCAAGGTCGCGCCTCTGACAACGCGGGCAAATTGGACCCAGTCCGACAGGCCGATCGCGAGGATAAGCACCCAGATTGCCATCTGGTCGCGGTACTCGACCGGGGTGAATCCTTTGGCAATTCCAAAGATCAGCATTGCGATAAGGATTGAAGGGAAGGTCAGCTGTACGTCGGCAATGCGCATGATGATGGTTTCGGTCCAACCGCCGAAGTAGCCTGATATCAGCCCCAAAGTGATTCCCAGCACCATGGCGAACAGGACCGCGGAAGCGCCGACAAAGAGCGATATGCGCATGCCATAAAGTATGGTGGAAAACACATCCCGCCCTTGATCATCGGTTCCCAATAGGAACGTATCTTGCGTGAAGGCATTAGGTTCCATGGGCGGTGTGAACCCATTCATCAAGTTCAAACTGGCCGGATCGAACGGGTTTGTCGGCGCGATTAACGGAGCAAAAACCGCCGAGAAAACCAGAATACATACAACTACGAATGAGACTATTGCTACCGGAGAGCGCTTGAAGGCATGGAAGAAATCGCTTTCGCGGAAGCGCTCCCAGCGTCCCTTGTCCTGTGATCGCGTGGAGAGACTAGCGTCGCTCATCAATGTCCCCCTTTCCGGTCGACCCTAAGACGCGGATCGATGAAGACGTATAGAATGTCCACGATCAGATTAATGCCAACAAACATTACCGAGATCAGCATCAGATAGGCGGCCATGACCGGGATGTCGACAAACTGGATTGCGTTGATGAAGAGTAGCCCTACGCCTGGCCACTGAAAGACTGTTTCGGTGATGATTGCAAATGCGATAATGGCTCCAAGCTGCAGGCCGATGACCGTGACGACTGGTACCATCGTGTTTTTCAGCGCATGCCGGAAATTCACCACGCGGTCACGCAAGCCGCGCGCCAGGGCAAAGCGGATGTAATCCTGTCTCAGAACTTCCAGCATCTCCGACCGGACCAGGCGCATGATCAGCGTCATTTGATAAAGCCCCAGAGTGATCGCCGGCAGGATCAGCGCTTTGATGCCGCTTTCAGTCAGAAAGCCTGTTGTCCACCAGTTGCCGAGTTTCACCGTGTCGCCTCTCCCGAATGAAGGAAGCCATCCCAATTCGACCGAGAACAGGTAAATCAACAAGATTCCGATCAAGAATGTCGGAAGCGACACCCCGATCAATGAGGCTGCCATGATTGCATGAGCGGTGACCCCATTGCGGCGAATGGCCGTGAAGACGCCCAGTGCAATACCAAAGACAACTGCCAGAATTCCTGATACCGCCGCCAGTTCGAGCGTGGCGGGTGCACGTTCTAGTAGGATTTCGGAAACCGGCCGGCCTTGGCGATAGCTTACACCGAAATTGCCCTGCACCGCGCCTTCAAGAAACTTGTAGTACTGCACTGGAAAGGGCTGATCGAGCCCGAGCTGCGTACGTAACCGTTCCACGTCTTCGATCGTCCGTTCCTGACCGAGCATATTGTCGATCGGATCACCTACGAACCGGAACATGGAAAACGCGACTAGACCCACGATCAGGAGAACAAGGATCGATTGGCCAATGCGTTTAATGACGAATGCCAGCATGCTATTGTTGTTGCCTTTCCCCTGTGCATTGTCGACGTTGCAGTGCGCCTCGATCCCGCCTGGGTCCTACCCATTGTTTCACGCTTAATCTAACCAAGATTAGCGATCCGCCCGGATTGCTCCGGGCGGTCATATCTTGTCTAGGAACACAAACTAGTTCAGCGGTGCGTGCTTGATCATGGGCTGGTTCTCAGGATCAACCTCGATTCCGACATTGTCCGCCATGGCCCAGTTGATGACCTGGTGGTGGATCGGGATATAGAGCTGCTCATCCTGAATAACGCGCCATATCTCTGCGATATCCGCATTGCGGCTTTCGAGGTCTGTATTCGAGGCCAACGAAACGATCTTAGCGTCCAGCTCAGCATTGTCGAAACCTGTGCCGTTCCACGTGCCGATGTTATCTTCACGACCATGGACAAGGAAGTTGAAGATGTATTCCGAATCGTAAGTCGGAACGCCCCAACCCAACATGTAAAAGTCGGTCTTGCCATCAGTGATCTTGGGGAAGTGCTGCGCCTTCGGGATTGCGTCCAGGTTTACGGTAATGCCGATCTGGCCAAGCATGCCAACCGCTGCCTGACAAATGCCTTCGTCGTTGATGTAACGATCATTCGGGCAGTCCAGCCTGATCGAGAACCCGTCGCCATAGCCTGCCTCGGCCATAAGGGCTTTTGCGGCTTCGATATCGGTCTTCGATTCGGCGTCCATATCGGCCGTCCAGCCATTGACGAATGGCGGAGCAATCATGCCTGCCGGTTGCGATTGGCCACGCATCACGACCTTCATGATCGCATCGCGATTGATCGCCATTGACATCGCGCGACGAACACGGACGTCTGCCAACGGATTCTTGCCTTCGACGTTATCCGCCTCAAGATCGGCGGCTCCCTGGTTCATTCCGAAAAAGATCACGCGGTTTTGTGGTCCGGTCTTCACGACAAGTCCATCACCACTCCCCACACGGTCCAGGTCCTGTACCGGCACATCCTGAAGGAAGTTGATCTCGCCAGACAGGAGAGCGGCGACCCGGGTTGCTGCATTCTGAATAGGCGTATGGACGATTTCCGAGAATCCCATTGGGAAATCATCGCGACCCCAATAATCCTCATTCCGGACCATAACCGTTTTAACATCAGGCTCGCGGCTTACGAGCTTGTATGCCCCGGTGCCATTTACATTCGTGGTCGCAAAAGTGATTTCGCCGCCTTCAAAATCCTGTACTTTGACCGTATCGTTCGCTTCGCTCCAGTCCTTGTCCATGATGAACAAGTCAGTGAGATTCGCGTCCAGGATTGGGTTTGGACCATCCGTAACCATTTCCACTGTATAGTCGTCTACCGCACGAATTTCGACAATCGAGTTCAATAGTTCCTTCATGTCTGAGGTTGGCGTCTTTGCGCGCTCAAAGCTGAACACGACGTCCTCTGCTGTGAAATCTGCGCCGTCATGGAACTTTACACCTTGGCGGAGATTGAACACCCAGACATTGGGATCATCGGGGCTTGGCGCCCAGTCCGTGGCAAGTGCCGGTTCAAATGCCCCCGTAACGTCACGGACGATCAGCGGCTCATACATCTGATGGCGGATCGTATGGGTCTGGCCTTCGTTTTGCGAATGCGGATCAAGCGTCAGCGCGTCGCCAGCGCTTGCCCAACGCAGCGTCTCGGCGCTTGCCGGAAGTGCAATAATTGACACCGCTGTTAAGACAGCAGCCTGCAGTATGGTTTTCATGTTTCCTCCCTGGGGTGTTGTTATTGGATATCAGTGTTCGCCAACTTGCAGCAAAAGGCAAGACTGTCGCGGCGGATTGCCTGGCCTTCCCTGATCTGAAAACGCCAAAGCGAACGAAATGGTTCGCACTCAATGGCGCGCCTGCTCGATCCAAAGGTGTGCAAACTGCCTTAAAGAGCGATTTTACCCTAGCCAGTATTTGCGATTGCCACTTTGTCTACATAGCTAATAATCGGCCAGCCGTATACATGTCCGCTACAGGCCAAAAGCGGACGATTCGGTGATTGATCAGTAATGCCCACAAAGTGCCAATTTCGGACATATCCGAGTAATAAACCGCGACGACCTCTTGGGCCTGCACGCGCATAGACCTCAATCTGATCATGCAGGTCGAAACGCTATCAATCCAAGTATTCCTGCTGTGGATATCCAATCAGTAGAGTTTAGATGTCTGTGTGGGATTTCCGATAGAACATTGATCAAATGCGATGCGGATCAACAAAAAAATAAATTCAATTATTTACGGTAGCACTTCGTTCCATAAGCGGTGAAAACTGCTCAGCGATCTCCAGCAGATCAGCAATCTTATTAACCGGAGCAGTCGCTGCAACGTATTTGTCAGGCCTCAAAAGAATCGCATGATCCAGGTAATCAGAATAAGGACGGCTTGAGAGCAATCGACTTACATCCCTCACGATAGCAATTTCTGAATCTACCGCTTTATTCCACTCAGGCGTGATCCCAATCAATCTTATGCCGATTGATGCTAGTTTGGCGTGTTGTACTTCGCACAACAATTTATCGGGAAACTCGGAGAACAGTATTACTGCCCCCTGGTTCTTGATAATTGAGTCGAGCAATACAGTTTCGCCATCGGACCATTCAACAACCGGTTGGGGGAATAATGTCCCCACGATTGTAGTTTTCCTGGACGCGGTCGAGACTGCCGCCACCACCAACAAGGTGGTGATGATGGGAG
>JBCCEP010000133.1:0-9866 GCA_039030215.1 Pseudomonadota bacterium | reverse complement strand
GGCTATGATCTGATGTTGTCGACCCTTATTGCCGTGCTCATGATCGGAGCGATTTTATACAGCTTCGCCCACCGAATGGCCCATCACGAGTGAGCCTTGCTTTTGCTGGTTGTTGTTTGTTTCAAAATTGAACGGTGAAAATCCGTGATGGCATCAGCGAGCACCTTGCTGCCGATGTCACGCGTGCCGGAATTATCGATTTCAATGCTGGAAATGTCTGAAGGCAATTCGAAACCGCCTCGATTGAGTCTTTCTCGGATATCTTCTTCGGTTTCTCTGCCGCGCGCTCTTAAACGGGCGTTTAGCACATCGCGGGGAACCGTCAACTGCACGACAAGCGTATTCTGAAATCTCCGGGCGAGATTGGGCAATACGCTGCGCGAACAGTTGAATATGACTATCCGACCAGCTTCCAGATCACCGACGATTGAATTTGGCAATGCATATCCAAGTCCATGGGCTTCCCAACAGACACAGCATTCGCCTGATAATCGCATTGCGGCAAATTCCTGCCGACTGATTTCGATACTATCTTCTGACTCGGGATCAGATGGCCTGGTAATCATGCGCTTTGGAAAAACACATTCCGACCTGTCGGCCAAATTAGCCCGCGCGCCGCTCAAAAGGGTATCCTTGCCACAACCGGACGGACCGACGACAAGAACCAGTCCACCCGGACCAATTTTTGCTTCTTTATCGGGGCTCACGCGACGCGCTTTCCTTCACGCCATACGGCTCGGACAACTGGTGGGCCTTGATCGCGGCAAACACGGATAAAATCTGCACGTCTGCCCACCTCAATACGTCCGCGGTCATCCAGCCCAACGGCCTTTGCCGGTTCGTCGGTCACAAGGGTGAGCGCTTGGGGAAGCGAAATCGAGTCCACTTCTTCCGCTAGCACGAACGGCGCATGCAACATGCTCGACGGCACATAATCGGAGGAGAGGATCTGCAAATGACCGGCAGCCGCCAATTCGCGGGCCGAGACATTGCCGGAATGCGAACGGCCCCGAACGACATTGGGTGCGCCCATAAGTACGCTCATGCCATTTTCGATGCTTGCAGCCGCCGCCTCGACCGACGTTGGAAACTCGGCAATCCGGACATGGTCGCGTACCGCCTCGTGGACATGCTCGATGGTGGCGTCGTCATGACTCGCCAGCGAAATTCCGCGTGTCCAGCATTTCTCGGCAATTTCACGGCGCTGCGGTTGGGAAAACTTCTGTGATTCAGAAATTCGATGACGAACGAAACGCTCGAATTCCTCATCGTTCAGCCCTTTTTTGGTTTTGAAGTACAGCTCGTATTGATCAATGCTCTGAAATTGCCTTTGGCCAGGTGCATGATCCATCAGTGAGACAAGTCGAACATCCTCGTGGTCATCAAATGTTGCGAATTCTGCCAGGGCCTGAGAGGAAGACACTTCACATCGCAGATGCAGGAAGTGCTCGGACCGCAGCTTATCCTCTGTCTGCATGGTAAGAATTGCGTCAGCCATGGTTCGGACTTCGCCTGGCTCAAAGTCGTCATATTGCATGCCAATCCGCAGACAATCGAAGACCGTGGTGATGCCCGAAGTTGCAATTTGTGCATCATGTGCCAACAAGGCAGCTTGCATGTTCCACCGAACTCCCGGACGTGGCAGATAATGTGCCTCCAGATGATCGGTGTGCAACTCGACCAATCCGGCAATAAGATAGTCACCCGTGAAATCTTCGCCTTTGGATGAACTGCCTTCGTCCAGCTGCGCAATCATCCCGTCGTCGATAACGACGTTGCCCTCGATGATCCGGTCGGGCAGAACGATCTTGGCATTTGTGAAAATCTGTTCGCTTGCCATCAGATTGCTGCCGATTCCCTGGAGGTTTGTGTCGTGGTCTGCCGGACGAATTCGTGTAACGCAATGGCAACGAAGGGGTCGCCAGCTTCAGCCTCGTGGCACAGGACCAGCTGATCGATTAGCAGCGGCCGCCCAGCGATTGCTTTGAAATGTTGTTCTGCTGCCGCCAGTACCATTGATCGATCACTTTCTTCAATAGGACTTGTCAGCGTCATGTGATAGCGGAATTCTTCATGAACATAGGGGTAGCCCCAGTCATTCAGCATCTCGACCTGGCGCGCAGACAAATCCTTATGTAGTCGACGGGCGACTTCTTCGGGATTCAGAGGCGCCCGATAGGGCTCAAACTGGCGGACGATTTTCGATGCCAGCTTGTCGAGTTCAGGAGTCTGATTGTCCGGCACAAGCGCCAGAAACGGCCCGATCCACCTCAGGACAAGCGCATCGATCAGGACTGGTCTTGCGGTTTCGGCATAGCTGGAGATGTCGGCCATCAACGCTTCGGATGTCTTGCCGTCCGCCAGGCGCATGGGTGGTTTCAGCGTCGCGTGAAATCCATAGCGGCGCGGTGCCTCTGTGAACCTTACCATTTGCTTTGGCGCTAAACTTGCAGTTTGCGCCCGTGCAACGGTTTCTCCGCTCCAAACCGAGTAACCAAGCCAGGCTTCGGCTAACCGTGTCAGCGGGTTGTCAGCCGCGGGTGTATAGTAGATTGCATATCTGCCGCTCATCCGGACTCCGATCCACCGCCGCTCAGTTAAACTACAAGCCTGCGTAGTTGCTGCGAAATTATGTCAACAATCGAAACGGTGATTACAATTATTATAATTATGGCCGCGGTTTCGGAATAGTAGAAGCCACGAATGGATTCAAACAGAATTTGACCGATGCCGCCTGCACCGACCAGTCCGAGCACAGTAGCCGAACGAACATTGGTTTCAAAGCGATATAGCGAATAGGAAATCCAGAGCGGCAGAACCTGCGGGACCACGCCATAAACAATTTCCTGGATTTTGTTTGCTCCTGTAGCCCTGATGCCTTCTACCGGGCGCGGATCGACTGCTTCAACAGCTTCGGAAAACAGCTTTGAAATGATACCCAGATTATGAATGAAAAGCGCCATGACACCGGCAAATGGCCCAAGACCGACGGCAACGACAAACAAGACTGCAAAAACCAATTCGTTGATGGCGCGGGCGGCGTCCATCAGTCTGCGGACCGGTTGGACTATCCAGACCGGCGCAATGTTGTTGGATGAGAGAATTGCAAACGGAATGCCAAAGACGACCGATAGAAATGTACCCCAGATGGCGATCTGGACTGTCAGAATCATCTCATCGACATACAGCCGCCATTCGAGAAAATTCGGTCTAAGAAATCCGCTTGCATATTCCGCCATGTTCGAGGCATCGGTGAAAAGATTGACGACCAGAAACACTTCTGCTGGTGCGAAGCTCCAAACAAGGGCTGCAATAATGGTTGCCCAAATCACAAGCTTGGAAGCTACTTCACCCAATCGGGGCTTGGGTATGGCGACGGGTTGAGCAGGACTGCCCAGTTCTGTTTGGGTGCTCATATCAAGATCCGGATTGTTGCGATTGTCTCAGGAAGCTGACAGCTGGTACGCTGTCGTAGTGAAGTAGCTCTCCGCGGTATTCGATACCAACCGCGGAGAGCAGAGCAAAATCAGCTTTGCGGCACCGACGCCATCAGCCCTTCATACTTGACTTTTTCGGCTTCGAGTTCCTTCAGCTTTGCGGTCTTTTCTTCTTCAGACATGCTGCTGGCCTTGGTTTTGGCCATGTTCTTGGTAATTTCCAGAACACGGATTGGGTACAATTGTGCGTCGGATGACGGGCGGAACGGCGCCCACTGCAGATCAGAGAGGATCTTGCGCTGCGCCTTCACTTCCTCGGGCGTACCAAGGCGGCCATATGTCATGACGAAAGTGTAGACTTTCTGCTTTGCATCTTCATCAAGGTCCTTTTTCCAGACAAGCGGATCGGAAGGAATGAGCGGCGAACGCCAGATTTCCTTGATCTTTGCGATTGCTTCGGGTTTAGACAGTTCAAGGCGGCGCCAGTTTTCAGTATTGTTGGTCGCTACGTCCACCTGACCATTGGCCACTGCCAGCAAATTGGTTTCGTGGTTGGCATTACGAACCGTCTTGAAGCACTCTTTCGGGTCAACATCATTGCGTGCGAACACGAAGGTCGTCGGCACAAGGAAGCCGGATGTCGAGTTTGGATCGCCAATGCCGAAATCAATCGACTGATCACATTTCAGGACGTCTTCCAGCGAGTTGATATCTGTATTGTCTGACTGTGTAATCAGGATCGACCAGTAACCTGGATTGCCCTCGCTATCGACGGTTTGGGCGAAGACTTCGCCACCGGCCCGGTCGACTGCTTCCATTGCAGACTTGTTGCCAAACCATGCCACATCAACCTTGCCGAAGCGCATGCCTTCAATCACACCCGCATAATCCGACGCAAAGAACGGCTTTACCTTCATGCCCGTATGCTTTTCCATTTCGGCAAGGAATGGCAGCCAGGTGGTTTTGAGGTTCTGGGTCGATTCGGTTGAGATAATGTCGAAATTCAATTCGTCCATGGCGTGTGCCACGGTCGAGGCGGCCATACCGGCCGTCAATGCTGCGGTCGCAGCGACTTTGGTAAAGAAGTTCATAGTGGTCTCCCTGGTTTGAAAGCTCGTTGGGGTTGAAAAACTCGTTCAGGCGCTTGCCAGCACCGGTTGCAAACGCTTCTTGGACTTGGCCTTGCTGTTCGCTGTTTCGATTACCGGCGTTTCGGGCAAGATCAATTCCTCGCTGGCCTCGCCATATATCTCGCGAAGAAACTCGTGGGTGAGGGCGGAGCTGGGACCATCAAATGCAACCTTGCCATCGCGCAACGCTATGGTGCGGGGACAATAGCGCCGCGCATATTCGACTTGATGAAGTGACACGACCACTGTGATCGCATCATCCCGGTTGATCGATGAAAGTGTTTCCATGACCCGTTTTGCCGAAGCCGGATCGAGGCTGGCAATCGGTTCGTCTGCGAGCAGAACTTTCGCGCGCTGTACAAGGGCCCGTGCGATTGCGGCGCGTTGTTGTTGACCGCCTGAAAGGGTGCCCGCGCGCTGGCGCGCAGTGGCAGCAATTCCGACCCGGTCAAGCGCATTCATCGCAGCTTGTTTTTCATCCCGGCTGAACCAGCCCATTGTGCCGCGCCACGGCGCAATACGGCCAAGCACACCGGCCAGGACATTGGTCAACACTGACAAGCGCGTTACAAGATTGAACTGTTGAAAGATCACGCCGATATCACGACGAATATTCTGGGCTCCGGAGGTGAGTTTTCCACCTGACAATACATACTGCCGGTCTACCTTGATGGATGACGAACCGTTTTTATCCGGCGTAATCAGACCTGCGATGTGACGGATCAGGGTGGATTTACCGGAGCCGGATGCGCCGATCAGCGCCACCATTTCACCGGATCCGATATCCACGCTGACTTTGTCCAAAGCCTTAGTTGTTCGAAACGTTTTCGAAAGATTGACAACATTTATTTCTGACATGGCGTTTCTCGCACCCCGTTTTCAGGCCAGACATTTGATTACGCCAGCCGTCGGTTTCTCATGGTGTAGGTGCTATCGATGTCGCCCCGATGTCAGTTGAATTTCATTTCTGTGACAGTGGAAAACTTGCGAAATATGGCTTAGAAAATTACCGTAAATTATTGAAATAAATAGAGAAAATAATTAATGATGAATTATGTCTCTTCGTCACAATGCGGAGTTTCGTCCAGACTGGCGACTTTTTTCGATCAAATTGCTTTCGGAATAAAGCTTGAGCAGATCGTACAGTCTGTCACGCGGTGGTTTCGTGTTTCTCCAGAAATGACTCAACGTCCATTACGCGGAAGTCCGCAAGACAGTCACGTAATTTTTCGTGGCTCCAATCCCACCATTGCAGCGCCTGCAGGCGCTCGCTGATCGAAACCGAAAATCGCCTGTTTATCGGTTTGGCGGCAACGCCCGCTACGACCGTGTAAGGGTCGACGTCCTTGGTAACCACAGAGCCTGAGCCAATTACGGCGCCATCACCAACCGTAACGCCTGGCAGGATAATGGCGCCATGACCGATCCAGGTATCATGGCCAATCGACACTCTATGGGCGCGCCGCCAGTCAAATATAGTTTTGTCCAAATCGGTTTCCGGCCAGTAGTCTGGAGACCGGTAGGTGAAATGGTGTTGGGAGGGTCGATGCATCGGATGATTGGTGGCGTTTATTCGAACGCATGCTGCAATATTTGCAAATTTGCCAATTTCTGCACACCACGCACCGCAATCCTCCATCAGATAGGAATAGTCGCCAATGGCGGATTCATGAATGCGGCAGCGATCGGCGATTTCGGTATATTTGCCAATCTGTGAATTGGACACCTTTGCCGTGGGGTGGATCAGCGGTGTCTCCGAAAATTTTGTCATGCTGCCGTACTCACTGAATATTCCGTCACATCTATTGTCCGGTCAGCTACCTCATCACGAACATCGGCATCGTGGAATATGCCGACAATGGCGCAACCAACCGCTTTCTTTTCTTCGATCAATTCGATCACGACCGCCCGGTTTGCAGCATCCAGCGAAGCCGTCGGCTCGTCCAATAGCAGGATCGGATATTCCGCAACGAAACCACGTGCGATATTGACGCGTTGTTGCTCTCCACCTGAAAATGTCGCCGGGGGAAGGTGCCAGAGTTTCTCGGGAACATTGAGCCGTGAAAGTACACTTTCTGCGGCTGTCTGGGCTTCACTCTTTTCCCTGCCTTGCTCGATGGCTGCGCCAGCGACGATATCAAGCGCGGATACACGCGGGATCACCCGCAGGAACTGGCTGATATAGCCGATCGTATTGCGCCTCAACGCCATGATTTCACGGGCGGAGGCAGCGACAATGTCGGTCTCAGATTCCGGGGACCTGACGACAATGCTTCCCTTGTGTGTCCGGTAGTTGCCATAGATCATTTTCAGGATTGAGCTCTTTCCAATGCCCGAAGGTCCTGTCAGCACAACACATTCTCCTGCTTGAACCTTAAATGCGACATTTTCAAATACCGGCAGCAATATCCCGCCGCGCAGATGCATGGTGAAGGATTTGGATACGTCGGTAAGCGTTAGGACAGGGTTGGTATTCATGCTCACACCTGCAAAATCGAGGAGACGAGAAGCTGGGAATAGGCTTCCTGCGGATCGTCGAGAACCTGGTCAGTCAACCCGCTTTCGATCACCCGGCCATCCTTCATCACCATCATGCGATGAGACAATAGGCGCGCGACGGCAAGATCGTGGGTAACGACAATTACCGACAGGCCAAGATCGGAAACCAATCCACGCAGCAGATCGAGAATTCTCGCTTGTACCGACACATCCAGGCCACCGGTGGGCTCATCCATAAAAACAAGACGCGGCGCGGTGATCAGATTACAGGCGATCTGCAGCCGCTGACGCATGCCGCCTGAAAATGTTCGCGGATAGTCGTCAATGCGTCCGGTCTCGATCTCGACTCGCTGAAGCCAGTCGGAGGCGGCATGCCTGATTTTTCCATAGTGACGTTCGCCCACGGCCATCAGCCGTTCGCCAACATTGGCACCGGCAGAAACCGCCATGCGCAATCCATCGGCGGGATTCTGGTGTACAAATCCCCAATCAGTTCGCATGAGAAAACGGCGTTCGGCTTCGCCCAAATCGAACAGGTTCGGCATGGTGCCATCGCGCATTGCGTATTCCACCGTGCCGGAAGTCGGTTCCAGATTGGCCGAGAGACAATTCAACAAGGTGGTTTTGCCGGAACCGGATTCGCCGACAATCGCCAGTACCTCTCCAGGCCAAAGTTCGAAGGAAACATCGATGCAACCCGGTTGGGTGCCGTAATATTTCGATAGTCCTGAACATCTCAGAAGCGGGGAGTCTGTATCAGCAGGGTTCATCGATGTGCCTCCACCGCCGGGCTGAACCGCTTTGGAGTATAGCCTGCTGCCCGTCGCTTTTCGCAAAAGTCGCTGTCGGAACAGCAGAACATGCGGCCGCCATGGTCGTCGGTCACCACCTCATCAAAATAGACTTCGGTTGCGCCGCATAACCCGCACTCGGTGTCGGGCCATTCCTGTACAGAGAAGGGGTAGTCCTCGAAATCCAGGCTCACCACATCGGTATAAGGCGGAATGGCATAAATGCGCTTTTCGCGGCCCGCGCCATAAAGTTGAAGGGCCGCCATTTTGTCCATCTTCGGATTGTCGAATTTTGGTGTCGGAGAGGGGTCCATGACATAGCGATCCATCACCTTGACCGGATAGGCATAACTGGTGGCGATGTGGCCATGTGTAGCGATATCCTCATAGAGTTTGACATGCATCAGGCCATATTCCTCCAGTGCATGCATCTTGCGCGTCTCGGTTTCGCGTGGTTCGAGGAAACGAAGCGGCTCTGGAATAGGAACCTGGAAGACAATTACCTGGTCTTCTGTCAGGTCGTCCTCGGGAATTCGGTGCCGGGTCTGGATGATGGATGCTTCGGATGTCTCGGTCGTCGTCTCGACCCCGGCAGTCAGTTCGAAGAATCCGCGCAGTGCCACGGCATTCGTAGTATCGTCGCTGCCCTGATCGATCATTTTCAGCACGTCATCTTTGCCGATGATCGAGGCAGTAACCTGTACACCCCCGGTGCCCCAACCATAGGGCATTGGCATTTCGCGGCTGGCGAATGGCACCTGATAACCAGGAATGGCGATCGCCTTGAGGATCGCGCGGCGGATCATCCGCTTGGTCTGCTCGTCCAGATAGGCGAAGTTGTAAAAATTCTCCTGCTTCATTCCGCCGCCTCCTTGCCTTCTGCTTTATCCCGTTCGTCGATCTCGCGGCGCATCTTGCGCACCAGCTCGAGTTCGGCCTGAAAATCGACGTAATGCGGGAGCTTCAGGTGTTCGACAAAGCCGGTAGCCTGAATGTTGTCAGAGTGGGAAAGGACGAATTCCTCATCCTGAGCGGGCGCCACTAATTCCTCGCCATATTCCTCCCACCGAAGCGCACGATCGACCAGCGCCATCGACATCGCTTTACGCTCGCTCTGGCCGAATGCCAGGCCGTATCCGCGGGTAAACTGCGGCTTGACCTTCGTAGACCCCTTGAACTGCGTGACCATCTGGCACTCGGTCAGCCTTACCCGTCCAAGTGGTACATTGAATCCCAGCTCTTCGGCGAAGAATTCGACCTCAACTTCGCCCATGCGGATTTCGCCGGCGAAGGCATGGCCGCGCGCATATCCGCGCTGGGTGGAATATCCCATTGCCAATAGGAAACCTTCATCGCCTCTTGCCAGATTCTGTAGGCGTAGTTTCCGGCCTGCCGGAAATTCCAGCGGCTCTCGCGTCAGGTCTGGTGGTTGATCATCTTCTACGTCGATGGGAACTGGTTCGATCAAACCCTCCCGATCGAGGATTTCTGCCACATGCCCCAATTGTGGAGACATGGCTTTATCCGGCCGTTCGGGATCAGGAACCTCGCCATTTGCTGCCAGCGTAAAGTCAAGCAGCCGATGTGAGTAATCAAATGTCGGTCCCAGAACCTGCCCGCCCGGCATATCCTTGTAGCTTGCCGAAATTCGACGCTCGACCCGCATTTCCCGTGTTTCCAGCGGTCTCGAAGCACCGAATCTCGGCAATGTCGTGCGGTAGGCCCGGATCAGGAAAATTGCCTCGATCAGGTCTCCCGCGGATTGCTTGATCGCCAGTGATGCCAATTCGCGGTCATATAGAGATCCCTCCGACATGACCCGGTCGACTGCAAAGGAAAGCTGATTTGCGATCTGCTCCAGCGTCATTGCCGGTACAGAACGGTCCCCGCGGCGCTTGTCGGCAAACAGGCGCTGGGCAGCATCGATTGCCTTCTTTCCACCCTTGACAGCTACATACATGGGTCAGCTCTTTTCGATCTTGACGGTGCGCGGCAGACAGGCGATCCGG
>JBCCEP010000132.1:0-9902 GCA_039030215.1 Pseudomonadota bacterium | reverse complement strand
TGCCGTTTTGCAGGATCCGCCATACCCGCATTTTGATGTCGAAACAATCTGGGAGTTTTTGCTGGAGGCACTGAAGGAATTCGGCGCCCAACATGGCATCGATGCAATCTCGATCACCACACACGGGGCGTGCGGTGCATTGATTGCTGCTGATGGGAAACTAGCTGCGCCTATCCTGGACTATGAATATGCCGGACCTGACAATGTGTCCGAGGCCTACAACGCGATCCGCCCCGGGTTTGAGGAAACCGGCTCCCCAAGATTACCCATGGGTTTGAACCTGGGCGCGCAGATTTACTGGCAGTTTTCGCAGGATCCCGGTCTGCGAGAACGCACGGCTTCATTCGTCACTTACCCGCAATATTGGGGTCATCGCCTGACTGGGGTTCTAGCCTGTGACGTGTCCTCGCTTGGTTGCCATACCGACCTTTGGAATCCGTATGAATCGCGCTTTTCGTCATTGGTTGAACAGCTGGGCATTTCCGACAAGATGGCTGAGGCAAGACGAGCTGCAGATGTACTCGGCCTCCTGCGGCCCGAGATCGCGGAGCAAACCGGATTAGATCCCAATACGCCTGTTCATTGTGGCATCCACGATTCCAACGCATCGCTGTTGCCCCATATTGTGCGGCGCAATCCGCCGTTTTCGGTTGTTTCCACGGGCACCTGGGTCATTGCAATGACCGTTGGCGGCGCCGAGGTGTCGCTGGACCAATCCCGCGACACACTCGTCAATGTCAATGCCTTGGGCGCGCCTGTGCCTTCGGCCCGCTTCATGGGCGGGCGGGAGTTCGAAATTATTCGGAGTGGCCAAGGCGCTGTCCACGACAATAGAGACATGTACGCAGTTGCTGAAAACGGTCCGCTTTTGATGCCTGCCGTCGTTCGCGAAAGTGGTCCCTTTCAAGGGCAGCACCACCGCTGGATCGGTTCGGAACCAGAGCCGGGAACTGCAGAACGGTCCGTAGCGCTCAGCTTTTATTTGGCCATGATGACGGTAGAGTGCCTGACTCTGACCGGCCATAAAGGTCCAATTGTGGTCGAAGGGCCCTTCGCCGCCAACTCTGAGTATTGCGCGATGCTGTCTGTCGCGACGGAATGCAAGGTTCTCACGGCTGAAAACGCAACCGGAACCAGTCAGGGTGCCGCCATGCTGGCAGTTTCATCCGATGCGGTATCAGAGATCAAAGAGACCATACATCGAGTTTCCGACAACCATATGCTGTTAGCGCACTACGCAGAGAGGTGGCGAAACGCGGTGCGTCGATGATGGGTCACAAAGCAAAATGTGCATTTTAACAATCCTTTAGCTTCGGATCCGATTTGGCCCATTTCCGGGTCAAATCAATCGTGCCACTCGTCCGCTTTTGAGGGGAAAGAGAAATTCGCAGTGTTTGCTCGGCTACGCCAGGCCGGACATTCCATGGATTTGAAACCAGGGCATTCTTGCCTGAAAATAAGGAAACCTATTCACTACAGCTGATTTTTACTGGCGAGATCTTGTGCTCGAATGGTGCCCAGAACCGGTCGCCGATGCATGGAATTTCGCATATGCGTGTAGAGTGGGCCGATACGACACCGCAGCTATTTGAATCGCCTGGAACAAATTCGCCAGATTCTTGGTTTAATATGCTGGTGAGTGAGGGCTGTGTTTGTGGATAATTTAGAAAAAAACCGTGGAATGTCGCTAAAATGACCTGGCATTTGGGTTTGCGACGTATGACCAACAATGTGCTTCTTGCAGGTGTATTTGCAATGGGCTCCCTCGTGTTTGGTGATCTGTCGACCGCCAGTGCGCAATCATCTAATGTTCCCGAGTTTCACCGGTCCTTACGGTCCGGCGGGGAAACCAGCATCATGCTACCACCAAATCAGGATGTATTGCTGACACTGCCACTTGCAACCAGCCGCTTCGACAGACTTAACCCCGTTTGTCGTTTCAGGTTCGAGCACCAGCGGCAAGGCCCTCCTTCATCGGGTGTATGTAATCCAGCTGGAAGAATAAATCCTGTGCCGGAGTACCTGTATTACGGCGATCTCAGGGTAGACGTGGCCACCCAATGCCAGAGGCTCGAAAACTGCCTCCTTGATAACACGCATGGTGAATCCATATCGGGACAGCAATGCGACGAGGATTTTCGCACGAGCTTGCAAACGCAATGTAAAAGCGCCTTTTCGGACTGCGAAAACGTCGAACAGCACTGCCTGCTATTGGTATCAGAAATTTCCATTGACGTTGCCGAGGCAAGCGAATTACGGGTTTCGCCAGCCCCCCCCGAACCTCCAGCTCAACCTGTAAGTACCGGTGGACAAAAATGGGTCTATGTTGGCGAATTCCGAGAGGCTTGGGTGTCGAGCAATTTCGATGTCAATGCAATGATCGCTCCAGGCGATACAATCACCGCGAGCAAGTATGTGAATGTGAGAAGCGATCATTTGCGTCTCAACCAAGATAGCGGCCGGTGGGAGAATGCACCCAAGGTTGGCGTCGTCCGGCCAGGCGAAACTGTAAGGATTTCCGATGTGGAGGATCTGGGCAAGGCTGGCAGATCTGCACATATTTGGGCACGAATTGAGTGAAATGCTCGAGCCGGCGTGCTGACTTAGGTCCGAATTCGCCTGGCAAAGCCGTTCGGTTAGCGCGGGCGAAGAAATCTCAGCTGTGTCAGCCCAACGCCCAATAGGATGATTATCGCACCTATATAGGTTCCGGGCCTCAGGTTCTCGCCAAGTAGAATGACGCCCAGAAGAACTGCCCATAGCGGTACGATGTAGGCCACGAGGCTCATGAAGATGGGTCCTGCGGACCGGATAAGAACGACTCGCAAAAGGAAGGCCACACCTGTGGGGAATATGCCGGCGTATAGCAACGCCCAGGTCGCGTTCGAGCTGGTGATCTCCGGCAACCCCTCCACCAACAGCGCGAGCGGCGTCAACACAAGTGCCCCGGCTATCAACATTCCCGCGGTGAACACCATTGGCGGGACCGGTGGCGCACGGCGTATCAGAATGGCGCCGACCGAATAACAGAGTGCCGCTGCCACACAGGCGATCCTTGCAGCGACAGTCCCGCCCTCATCGAGTTCTGCCGAGCCCCTCGGCAGGATCAGAACCAGGAGCCCCACAAACCCCAGGATAACGCCAGCAATTCGGCGCGGACCAATTTGCTCGTCCGGAACGAAGAAATACGCCAGGAGCAGCACAAATATTGGAGAGGAGCCCATCGCTACCCCAGCAAAGGCCGATGGTACGCGCTGAATCCCCCAAGTCAGAAGGCTGAAGGGCAAGGCGAAGTTCAGAATGCCCAGAAGCAGGATGAAGCTCAGCATCTTTGGGTCGCGGATCAGCAGATCACCGGGACGCGTGACGCCGACGACTGCCAGAAGCGCCAAAGCCCCGATGCCAACGCGCCCGGCGGCGACCGTGAACGGTCCATATTGCTCAAGCGCCATGGCCATGGACATGAACGCTCCTCCCCAGACGAAGCTGAGGAAGAATAAGAGTGCCCAGCTGCGGGGGCCGGGTGCGTTGTGGGTCGCAACGGTCATATCTATGCAATCGATCCGGGTTTGTTCATTGGTTCAGTAAGTTGATTACTCGGATGCGTGGTGATCAAGATGGCGGAAACTCTCGACTGATTTCCCTTTGGATGCGAACTCGCTCGAGTTCATGGGTTTGTTTTGTGTATCCGCGCATATCAGAGCCTATACGGGATAGAATTTCGGACTAATCAGAGGTCAGGGCGTCCAATGTCGGCTATCAGACCGATTTAGGCCGATTGCAGCTTGAGCTAATCGAGGCCCTGAAACATAAGGATTTCAGATTTAACTGCGGCATTGCGAACTAGCAAGCACTGCTGGTACTGAGGTGAAAAATAGCAAGGTTTCAGAAGTGGAATCACAGAGGCCTTGCTTTGAAATAAGGGAGCAAGATTATGACGATAGAGCGCTTCATGGTTGAAGATGAGTTGCCACCTGTCAGCCACTACTGCCATTCGGTCAGAGCCGACAACCATATCTGGGTTTCCGGCATCGTTGGCATGAAGGCAGACGGAACGATTCCCGAAGATACGGTTTCCCAGTTTGACATTGCAATCAGTTCGATGGATGCGTGCCTACGGGCTGCCGGCGGCAGGCCAGAACACATCGTCAAAGTCCAAGTCTTCATGACCGACATATCCGAGCGCGCAGCAATCAATCCACGACGCATAGAATATTTTGGTGAACATCGCCCGGCATCAACACTGGTTGAGGTCTCGGCTTTGGTCGATCCGCGAATGAAAGTGGAAATCGAGTGTCAGGCCGTGCTGCCGAGTACCGGGTGAACTGTTGTCAAACAAGACGATGATGCAGAAATTTACGCACTTCGCCGCGGAATTGCGCACTTGGATGTTGCAGGTGCTCGAAGCTGTTGAGTACTAGCTAAGCCAGCGTTTACGGGGAACCTGGGTTCAGTTTCTTTGCCCCTAGTCTTCGCAGACCGATTTTCGCAACTCGACTTTGTAGCGTTCCAGCAAGCGTCCATATTCGCCGCTTTGGCACAACTGGGCCAGCCCTTCATCAAACCGGTTCCTGACATCAGCGTCACCAAACCCGACGCGAAAATTGCTGCCGGGCGCAAAAAGGTCATGCAGCCTGGCGTTCTGTATTGTCTCGCCAGCCTCATCGGTGAAGTATCTGAAAACATTGTGGTCGATTACTGCAATACTGTCCGGGTCTCGCCAGAACTGAACTACCAGCTCCTGAAGATCGGCAATCTCGATATAGTTGGCATGCTCCGGGCCGCCAGGGCCGTACATTGCCTCAAATTCGGGGCCGAGCTCAAAATATGCGCCTTGCCATGTAAGAAGCGGACGACCTGCCAGACCCGGGATATCTTTTATCTCCAGCTTCGCTGCTTCGTGGCTGATCGCGTAGTTTTCAAAGGTAATGAAATAATCCGAGTAGATCCCATCGCCATCGGTAGCGGCTACCGACACAGCCAGATCGGCCGTTCCTGAAGCGATTGCCCGGTTAATCTCGTTAAATGGCATCTGGACAAATTCTACGTCTTGCCCCGGCAGAGCTCTCTTTACAATTGCCACTTCGAGACCGTCTGTCGCGTCGTTCATGACATAGGGTGGAATATCGAGATTGATGGCGGCGCGAAGTGGCTCTTCGGCTAAAGCAAGCGAAACCGGAGCCATAAACGCCAGTAGGAGGATGGTGCGAAGCGACAAGGTGTTTCTCCAAGTATTTTGGAGCGGATTTCAGGCTCCTGCACCGATACTGATCAGCCGGTGCAATATGTCGATACCGTACAACGGCGCCTATCGCGGGTCGGGACACTGTAGGTCATCTGATTGCGCGTCCGACCTGTGCAGCGTACAGCACCAGCATCAAGTATCGATCCGCCTCTCTGAATGCGCGTCGGTACTCCGCCCACTATCTTATAAATGTAGCCATTTCTTTGATAGAAGGCTTTTGCCTGGTCACAGGTCATCTGTTCTGCCGTCTGGACAGCATTAGCGACATCGGATTGAGCGACGCCAAGCAAGGCAGTGAGGCATATTGCGCATGTCATAGATATCCATTTGAAATCAAACATGAGGTCCCTCGGTTTCATCTGAATAAACGAACTGACCTACCTTAACCTGAAAAATTGACAGGTATCAACGACGCAATTCAAGTAAAACTCAGTATAAATATCTGTCATGAGCCAAAGCGATTGACGAGCTCTGATTTCTGGCAATTTCCGGTAAACACAAATCGGACAATGCCGGTACTTGCTCACCGAGCCTTTCGTATCATCGGAAACCGTTTTGGTGCCCCGGAGAGGTGAACTTCAGACAGAAGCTCAAACCCACATTGATTATAGAATTTCAGGTTATCCTCATTGCTGGATTCCAGGTAAACCGGAGCATGTTCCTGATCACATATGGTCAATCCATATTCCAAAAGCATCGTACCAAATCCCCTGCCTTGTATGCCGGGTTCGACAGCTATCAATTCCAACTCCCAATAAGGTTCAGCAGGGCGGAATTTACTGCATCTACCGAGAAGGTCGAAAAACACTTCAAACCGCTCCGGCAGAGCTGCCTGACTGGCAATCTCTTCCAAAACCGTCCCACCAAACTTTATACCGGGCCGATACCATATGGCGGCGCCTTCAAAGCCCGTGAGGTAGTGGACACCACCAAACGCAATTGCTTGGGCAATACAAGATCCAACGAATTTGTGATGTAGCGATCTGAACTCTTCATAAGTCGGATGGAGCCATCGTACTGTGGGATCTTCGGAAAATCCGTTATCAATGACAGCGATAACACTGCTTACGTCAGACGGAAGCGCAACTCGGACTGAATTCGCCATTTGATCTTCGATCGCCATGAAAGAAATCCAGCTAACAACTGACCTGCCCTGGTTGTCAATCACAAGCCGATCATCTGCTTGTCTTTGACGGCATTGCGTGCCGTGAGGTCAAGGTTTTCGATACTACAAGGAATGCGTGAGTGCTCCAGCTATTCAACAAGAGAGATCCGGAAAACTGGGTGAGCATCAGTCTGGTAAGTTTTTTGGGCGTAATAGCGTTGACGCCATTCATGATCTTGCCAGTTCTGGTGTTTGCCTATGATAAATTGTTGGGATTTGGCCCTGACAATGCCGGGCGTGTTTCCTCCGCCGCCTTAGCAGGAATCGCGATTACCACGATCTTTGTTGCGCTTAATGCAAAACACTGGCCGCTTGCAAAAGTCAGCCGGCTCGGGATGACGATGGTGCTGATCTTCAAACTAATTGCGCTCTGGGTTCACAGCCTCTGGCTGTTCGCACTTCTGGTTTTCCTGGCAGGGCTGGGCAGCGGTTTTGTACAGGCGTCGGTCGCTGCGGCACTTGCACGGACCGAAAATCCGGAAAGAGCGTTTGGAATATATATCGGATGGCAGTTTGCTTTGACGGCAATTGGGTTTTTGTGGTTTCCAGACCTGATCAATGGGCAGGGATTCACGAGTTTCCTTTCAGGCTACAATGCAATGGCTTTCGTCATTCTGATCCTCAGCGCCCTGGCCTGGATCATCACACCTGTGCTCAGTTCCTATCGGTTACCAGCTTCAGAAGACGGCAAAAAACTTGAAATTTCGCTGATTTGTCAAAGGCCGGCGTTGTTATCCACGATCGGTATTATGTTCTTCGGAGCGGCAATTGCCGCATTATTTGCCTATGCTGAAGGAATAGTTAACGCTGCGGGGCTTGATGTCATCCACACAGGTGAAGTTTTAGCCTATGCCACCGCTGCGTCGGTATTTGGATCTTTGGTTGTAATCTGGTTGCAGGACAAAATAGGACATTACATCCCGGTTACGTTTGGGATCATCATTCAACTCATATGCATATATGTCTTGCTGAACAATGCTTCTTCAATCGTATATGCAGTTGCTTTCAGCGGGTTTTCGATCGCACTTGCCTTTACCTGGCCCTACTTTTTGAGCATCCAGGCTGATATCGACAATACCGGGACTGTTACGGCATTCGGTCAATTTGCGAACATGGCAGGAACGGCTTTGGGCCCGCTGACCGCTGCATCATTTGTAGGTGCGGGCGGGGATTATGTTCGCGCGTTAGGGGTTGCCTGCTTGTTCCTGGTATTTGCCTTCTTCGCTATCGTGTTGGTCAAGATTACACTGAACAAATCTGTTGCCGCGTAGGACTGCAGCATGCACCGGTTTATCACCTGTCAAAGCCTGCTGCGCTTTTACTTGTTGGTCGAGCATGGTGATCTTGGCTGGAACCAATCCCTTCTGCTGCAGTATTCCGGATCCCATCGGTATGTAGTCATCTAATTCTGGTTATTTGGACTTCGCATCTGGGTCATGCCGGTTTCGGCATCAATTGTGAATACTTCGGTAACAGTGCCATCATCTGTAATAATTTCTGCTCTCAGTTGATCGCCTTGGCTCGTGATTTCGCCTACCCTGACTGCCGTCTGCTGGTTCCAGGTCAGGAACCTGGTCAGTAATTCACCTGCCTCCTTGATGGATATTGGAACCGGTAATGTCTGTGCCCTGACCGGCGTATAGACGGTGTGAACCGACCCATCCAGGTTGACCTCAAGGAATCCGCCATCACCATGAGCATAAATGTGGGTGCAAACTTTTTTGGCGAGCGAATAACCAAGACAATTCAGGTTACCTTCGATAAACCAACGGATCGTCCAGTTACCCTTGATCCTCTGGTCGAGTTCGTAGCTTCCATAGGCTGTACCGGTGCTCAAATCCCAATACCCGGTGCCGGTGATGGAGGCACTGACGCCAACAAAGTCAAACCTGGTGCCACTGCCCAGTAGTTTGCGGATTTCCGGCCCAGAAAGCGGTTCAGCGTCCTCGGGTGCTTTTGTTGGCAAGTCTGCGGCAATGAAGGCATCAGCGTCCGGTACAAAAATTAGAAGTGCCAGCAAGGCGGTAAGCAGACGCATGTCAAAACTCCTTTGATTATGCGGTTTTCCTGACATTATTAATCTGAACGTCAATTTTTGGAACTGAAGCAATCGGGATTGTTGCAATGAACATGCTTGAGGGTGCCATGCTTGTCTGGTTCAGTCTGACGTCACTGAGCCTGGCCTTTGTAGTCTGGGACTCAGTCACGAATGGCGTTACAAGCTGGGTACAACGCCTGGCATGGATATTGGTGACTGCCTATACCGGACCTGTCGGTTTGTTTCTTTATCTGCTGACATGCCGCCGCCCATTTCCCGGCGGACATGATCGATATACCTCTGCGGTCTGGAAACAGGCGGTAAACAGCGAGATGCATTGTCTTGCGGGAGATGCAACCGGCATCATGATTGCTGCATCCATCGTTCCGCTGTTTGGTCTGGCAAATGGATGGGACGCGGTAATCGAATATAGCGCCGGTTTTCTGGTCGGCCTTTTTGTCTTCCAGGCCTTGATGATGTTGCCGATGTATAATGGCAATTACGCACTGGCTGTCCGCAAAACCTTGTTTGCCGAGACAGTCTCAATGAATTTTGTCATGGCAGGCATGATCCCAACGATGTTGTTTCTTGCTGATCGCTGGGAGCAATCCGAGGATCCTACTCATCCGAGTTTTTGGTTTCGCATGAGCCTGGCCACGATTGTTGGCGGCATCATTGCCTATCCGATCAATTACTGGCTGGTAGCCAACCACCTAAAACACGGCTGTATGACTTTGCCGGGGGCAGATCGTCCTGCGGCTGGATTAGGGTTTAGGTCCCCTGAGCTGTCCGAAGATGTTCATCAGCCGGAAACTGGTAAACCGATGGAGATGAACACCCTGTCTCCATCAAAGGACTTGGTGCTTGCATTGGCCTCATTTGTATTTCTGTTCGCAGCAGTTCTTGCAGTGAGCTTCTCGGTTCCAATCAGGTTTTGAGGATTTGATATGCCGTCAGACAGCGTTTGTCAGATCTGGAAAGCGCAAATCCAAATCGCCATCGCCCGGCAAGCCGCCGCGGACCTCAGTCACAGAGATGCTGCAGACCGCGAAGCCTGATCATACAGTCCCGAGATATTTCTCAACACTTTCGCGACATGGCTGATCTCATCGTAATCTATGTTCGACGCTTCCGCCGCATCAAGCAAACATGTTTGTCGACCCAATCGCCTTGCACAGCGGTTAGGTGGAAGTGTGCTTATTGCGCTCGGCACTAACCTGGCCTTTGACAGACGCTGAAAGGGACCCATCAATGGTTTCAATTAGGATGCTCAATCCGTCGGCTTCATTGTTTCACTCCGGGTGTGCATGGCATCAGGCCATTAACCGTGCTGAATAAAGTCAGACGGTACCCAGCTAAGTTGTTCTGTGCCCAATGCCTGGGCCCAAATTAGCAAGCGACTCGGATTTGGGATTCAATGCTGACCGAATGAAACTGCGAGCAGTGATGGTTTT
>JBCCEP010000131.1:0-9928 GCA_039030215.1 Pseudomonadota bacterium | reverse complement strand
GGTGTCAGAGCATTGATTTTCTTGAAGAATTCATCGTAATGCGCAACGCCGACATGTTCAAACATTCCGACCGAAACAATACGGTCGAACTGACCCTCGACATCACGATAATCACGCAATTCGAACCGCACGCGGTTGTCCAGCCCTACCTTTTTGGCTCTTTCACTGGCAAGTTGCTGCTGTTCCTGACTAAGCGTGACCCCAAGTACTTCCACATCGGCAAGCTGGGCCAGATAAAGCGCCAGATCGCCCCAGCCACATCCTATATCAAGGACCCGCTGGCCAGGTTTCAGATCCATCTTGGCAGCCAGCAGCCGCAATTTGTTGCGCTGTGCTTTCTCAAGGCTGTCTTTGGGGTTCCTGAAATAGGCACAAGAATACAAAAGGTTCTTATCCAGGAACAACTTGTACAGATCATTGCCCAGATCATAATGATGCGCCACATTTTTCTGTGCCTTGCCCTTGGGATTGGATTGCTGGATCTTTCGGGTCAGCATCTTGATATTATTGAGTAATTTTTGCTCTTTCAGATCAGTCAGCGAATATCGATTGGCAGAAAACAGGGTCAAAAAGTCCCGAACGGATGTTCCATCCTCCATGGTTATCGTCTCATCCATATAGGCCTCTCCCGCATGGAGTTCGGGATTGAAAACAAGCTTGCGATAAAGCGATTTGTCATGAATACGAAGTGTTACCGGATTTAGCGGCTTGCCTTCGGAATCGGTATCCACCCCCTTTGTGAACAAATGACGCTTCCCATCGACATCAATAATGGTCAACTGCCCAAATTTGATAAATGAATTCATCAATCTGCTTAGCGGGAACATGCTTGTCTCCTGAATTCTCTTAATCGCCGCTTTCGATCGCTGGCCGACACCGCTATATACTGAAAATTGCGCTGATCACAAACCAATTGGCATTACACTAAATCCGAAACGGGTTCGTCAATTTCGACCCGTCAATTTAGTCCCACGAACAGGTTAAGATGCTTGAATTCGCCGCCAATCCACAAGCAAAGCACGATTCAGACCATAATCTGCCCCAAATTACCGGAAATCCCTTTAAATCGAACAGGTTAAACCGTATATATAAGATGCCGGTTTTACCGGCTATGACGATAAATGGCCTGTGTAATAAACCATTCGGACCCGGGGGCGGTACCCGGCGCCTCCACCAAAACCCATCAGGCAGCATTTCGGAAATCGACATGATGGCTTTTGGCGGGGGCGAAATAGGATCGACGAGGGCGTAAAGACAGAGTTTTCGTTCGGCATGGTACCCACCGTTATCGGGCCAAACTTTATAGTTGCAAACGACAACTATGCTGAAGCACGTCTCGCTGCGTAAGCAGTGCGATAGTTTCGACTAAACTCCTGACCTCTAGCAAGGTTAGGCGGGGTCCGGAGGCACCTGGCAACAGAAGCCTCCACTTGTATTTTGTAGGATTGTACAAGGCGAAAACCGCCCCATATTACCGGTTGGACAAACCGCTGAAATGAAATGGGTATCAATTGCTGGTAGTGTTTGTCCTTCAATGGAATCCGGTTATATCGAATCGGGAAATTTCTGAACAAGATTCGCAACATGGTCTGCATATATGAGTGACGATCTCATCCGATATGACATTCTTACCCAGGAAGCGCTTCGCAGGGTAATCCGCAAGGTACTGGAAGAAGTCCAGCGAACCGGCCTTCCCGGAGAGCACCATTTTTTCATTACATTCGAAACCGGATATCCGGGCGTGCGCTTGTCTGCGAGAATGCGCGAACGGTATCCCGAAGAAATGACTATCGTCATTCAGCATTCCTATTGGAATCTTGAAGTTGATGAAAATTGCCTGGAAATTGATCTGTCCTTTGACGACATCCGCGAACGCCTCAGGGTTCCATTTGCATCAATCCGCGGTTTTTTTGATCCGGCGGTAAAATTCGGTCTGCAATTCGATGTTGAACAGCAGGGTGCGGAAGACGCCGTTGAGGAAGGCGACGCCACGCCAATTACAAAGAAGAAATCAGAAAACAAGAAGACAGGCAAAACGCTGGCGCCGGCAGGCAAGTCCGAAGAGGAACCGGATTCTTCCGACGCCGAAGAAGCAGAAAAGCCTGATAGCGGTGGCGACGTCGTTTCGCTGGACTCCTTTCGAAAAAAGAAATGATTTTCAGGCCACTGGAATTTCTGAATTCCGTGCTCCCGACAACTCGCTGATGTCAAACGGAGCGATCTGTTGAAAAAGCACTCCATAACGATTCGCGGTCATCGGACGAGTTTCTCGATTGAGGACGAGTTTTATCGTGAATTGCTTGCCTTGGCAGAAACCGAGAACAAACCGCTTGCCAGGCTCGTATCGCAAATTGACGAACGTCGCTCACCGGATACAAACCTCTCCAGCGCTATCAGGCTTCGTGTACTCGAGGCATTGAAAATCCGTATAAGCAACGAAGGCACCAAGGATACAGACCGTTAGCGAAAGCCAACCCCGCTCTTGGCTTGTGCCTTGATTTCCCTAATTACCAAATAGCCGTTGGAGACTTTCAAAGAGGTTGTTGCCCTGCAGCGGTCTTTGCGGCGCTCTTTGGATTCTTCTTTGCTGCGTATTCGTATTTCCTGTTGGAGCTCTGGCGCGAGGGCGCGGCCGGACAATCTGGATCGGTGCCTGCGTCGTGGCATCTTGATTTTGTGCTGGCGGTGTTCTCCTGACGGTGTTTTGCGGTGTTGCGGGCGCCGGAGCTTCCGGTTCAGGAGTTTCACTGGCGCTTTCTGCTTCGGCTTTGGCCGCCTCTTCCTTAAGCCTTGCCTCCTCTGCCTTTGCGGCTTCCTCGGCCTCGCGTTTTAACCGTTCTTCTTCCAGTTTTTTCTGGATTTCTTCCAACTGCCTCAACTCCCGTTCCCGCTCGCGGTCGCGATAATTGATGCGCGTATTTGCCAGAATGACTTCACGACGCAGCCGCTGGTTTTCCAACGCCTTAGCCTGCAAGATTTCGACCCGCCTCTGTTCCCGTTCATAGGCCCGCAACGAAAGATAACCCTGCAAGGCGGCGGTATCGACGGCGACATCTATGTCACCCGGCGTTCCGGTCCAGGTAAAGCTTGCTTCCGGTTCGGCGGCCGCCATACGCTCTTCGCCCGGATCAGGAGAGATCGTCATGTCAAGCTCGGTCTCCAGATCCACCAGCGAAAGCGATAAGCCGCCGGAGAGGGATCCCTGATCATCTTCCATGGAAAGATTACGGATACCCAATTTGCCTGCATTCAGCGTAAACGGTGTCGAGAACTCCTGGATCGCGAAGCTTCCGATCTGCATTGATTTTTGGGCAACCGGTTGCACCGTTTCCGGCGTAATCTCAAACTCTTCTGTATCGGTCAATTCCAGTATGTTTGCAAAGCCACCTGTGGTTACGCCAAGAAAACGGCTATCCGATAGGGAAACTGTACCGCTCCCCGAAAGATTGGAAACCAGGCCCTGCAGAGACCTGCCGCCGCCGTCGAGTTTCAAACTCACATTTGCCGCCCCTGTCATCACCGGACCGAAACCCAGGACATCGGTGACCGTTTTCGCGTCCAGATTCTCTGCGTCAATCTGGGTACTTAGAACCGCACTGCCGGCGACATTTTTCAGGGCAGCACTACCCGTGACCTTTGCGCCCGACCAATCAAACGAAAACGGCGCTAATGTTCCGGATCCATCGAATATTGCCAGTTTGGCGTCAAAATCCTCGGCTTGGCGTCCCGACGGAAAGGTCAGTGTCTTGGCTTTGAGGTCAACTTCACCATCAAGTCCCGTCAAGACAGGTTGTTTGAACTCACTGGTTGCCCACAAGCCACCAGGGTCCTGTTGATCCATGGAGCCGATCCCAAGAACCATTTCCACGGCCGTCGACAGATCGAGTTCATCCAGGGCAACTTCCCCTGTCAATTTGGGTTTTCCCGGCCGGTCGCCATCCAAATCCAGCTCACCCGCAAAGGATATACCGGAAATTTGGCCGGCAAGCTGGCTGATTTCATAGCGCCCGCCATTCTTGGTCACATCGGCCGACAGCGAAATCGGTGTTCCCTCGCCTGTGCCGGGCAGGATTATTCCGCCCAATTGCAGCCATTCGTCCAGGTCCTGCGAACCGAGCGTCAGCGAAGCCTCGTAAAAGAGTTCCGGCAAGGAACCTTCTTCGACCGGTTTATCGGCATCAATGGAAAAATTGCCATTGGCCGAAACTTCCGTACCCGGCGCGCTCGCAGTAACCAGAGTATCGAATCCATCATCCGTGTTCCCGGTAAATTCAGCGCTCAATGTTATTGGCCCGTCAGCATCAAGCGGCAGAACCGGCAAGCTCAACTGCCGAGCAAGGATTGCTGGTTCGACCTGATCCATTCGAATGCTGAGGTCATGGCTGGCACCGGCCCAACCAGAAAACGTCCCCTCAAATCGATCGTTTAGATCAATCGCTGTGCCGCCCAATGTGCCCATGATCGCAAGAGAACCACGCGATCCGTCTTCGTCCGGACGGGCATCGACAACGACTTCTACATCTAGATCCCGTGTCAATTCAGGATCGGTTGCCAACGCCTCCAGAAAGCGATTTGTTCCAAATGATTTGCGCGCCAGATCTACAAGTGGTCTTGCCTGGGATGATTTGATCGACAGGCCGAAATTGCCCCGGAGGTGTTCGGGAAAATCATCAAGCTTACCGGAGCTTGTGACGCTTGCACCGTAAAAATCGGCCGCGTTGAGGCTTTCAATCGAAAGTGCGCCGTTTTCAACGCGGACATGGGCATCGACCTCTCGGGCTTGCATACCGCGTCCTTCCAGTAAACCGGCCTTCAGCGTCAGGTCTATGTCCTGATCGCTCAAGGTGGTTTCGCTACCGCCCGGTTGGGTCATCGAATAGATCGCGACAAGATCGTCCAGATTTATTGTCTCACCGGAAAGCGATGCGATTACCGCCGGCCTCGTGCCGCTCGATGTCAGCCGTTGCAGTTTGCCCGACAATCGTACGCCGTCCAGTATCAGTTCCAACTGGTCAAATGTTGCCTGATTGCTGGTCAGCGTAACATCCGCCGACATGCCGGCGGATTTCAACCGCCGCAGCGAGGCATTCGTCCTGCCCGCGAGCCAATTCGCAAACCCTGTCGGTTGACGCGATGCCAGCAAGACCTGCCCTGTGAATCCGAAATCTCCACGGGTACCAAGTTTTCCATCTGCCTCCACAATCGTATTGCCGGGGAACAAGGTACGAAGTCCGATAATCTGCCAGCCATTGATGTCTGGTCTGACCCTGGCCTTCAATTCACGTATCACCGTGTCACCGGCAATTATTGCAGGCAGGGAAAAATCGATTTCGCCGTCGGCAATCGGTATCGGGATCCGGTCGACGATTTCGCGAAGAACCGCCCATCTGGCTGCGGGATCTATGGCGGCCGCCGCATCCCCTTCCGTATTGGCAAGCCGATCCAGATTCATCTGGCGACCGTCAGCAAAGAACTGGAAAAACACCTCTTCGCGGATTTCTATCTCGCCTTCACCCGTAATTGTATACGGATCGGTCCGGTCACCAATCTCAAGCTGATACTGGCTTACGTCGACGGAATGCGGTGTTGCGGAAAATTGCCCCTGAACCCTGATCGGGAGGGCGTCATTTTCCTGCTCGGCAGCAGGCGGAAGCGCGGATATCTGGAACCCGCCACTCCAGGACAACAAATTGTCCGTTACCGAAATTGGTCCGTCGATCGACAATCGGTAAGGCTGACCTTCCTGGGATGCCTGCAGGCGAATCCGGATACTGTCCTGATTACTCAGCCGCCCTGTTGTTATCGTGAAATTCGCCGGTTTTCCCTCAACCAGACCCTTGGCTTCAATGTTCCAAGGCCCGAAAAGCGACTGGGCGCTCATGTCCGCGTTGAACTCTGTTCCCAAAAAACTGCGTCCGCCGGCCAGTCCATCCACCGCGATTATTGCATTCTCAATGCGCATTTTTTCAATATGAACACTATCGGGATCGAGAATGGTTTCCTTGCGATCTGTCCAGCCGACCGTTCCATTTTCATTGACCCGAACCGTGAACTTCGGCCGTATCAACGCCATGTCGACAATCCTTACTTCACCACTCAGAAACGGCATCAGCTCCGCTCTCATGGAGAAAGAATCGACGGTCATCATTGGCGAGCCGTCCTCATAGCGGCCCACGGATAAATCGGTAAATGTAACGCTTGGTAGTGGCAGGAGCCGGACGCTTGCACTGCCTGCCACGGTCACCGGCTGACCGGCAACTCTCGAAGCTTCTCGCTCAAAGTCCTGCTTGTAGACAGACCAATCAACAAAAAACGGCCCGATCAACGCAGTAAACAGCGCAATGACCAGCAGGCCTCCGATAAAAATGAACAAACGGTACAGCGCACTTCCCTTTCACACAGATCTGCAGGCAACAGACCAAAGCAAGAATGCGTCAGAAATTTAGCCTAAGGCTAAAACCTTTCCCGGATTCATGATATTGTCCGGATCAATCGCATTCTTGATGGCAATCATGACGTCCGCCCCGGCGCCATGTTCCAGCCTGATAAATCGTCTCTTCCCCTGCCCTACGCCATGTTCACCGGTACATGTGCCTTCCATCGCTAGCGCGCGCATGGCTAGCCGCTCGACGATCTCCTCGGCACGTTCACGCTCGTCAGCGTCAAACGCAAGTGTGACGTGAAAATTCCCGTCACCCACATGACCGAGAATTGGCCCATACAGCCCCGAATCAGCAATATCCCTTTGTGTTTCGGTAACGCATTCTGCCAGCCTGGAAATTGGTACACAAGCGTCTGTAGGAAAAATTTCCTTCCCCTTTGTCACGGCTACAAATGCCCAATAGGAATCGTGCCGCGCTTTCCATAGGCGATTGCGATCTTCCGTAGACGTTACCCACTCGAACTCATATCCGCCGGTCTCTTCGGCAACTGTTCCAAACATCTCCGCCTGTTCGCGCACGCCAGATTGGCTTCCGTGAAACTCCAGCAGTAATAGCGGCGATACTGGAAAATCCGTTTTGGAATAGGCATTGATTGCTACCACTGCGTCTGCATCAAGCAATTCGATGCGAGCCATCGGTATACCGGTCTGCATGGCAAGGATGGTCGCATTACAGGCCGCTTCCACATCCGGGAAAGAGCAGATTGCAGCTGACATCGCCTCGGGTATCCCATATAGGCGCAAGGTCACTTCGGTAATGATTCCAAGCGTCCCCTCCGAGCCGACCATAAGTCGTGTCAGATCATAGCCGGCTGATGATTTGCGGGCGCGTGCTCCGGTCTTGATTAATCTGCCATCGGGCAGAACGGCGCTCAAATTGATGACATTTTCCCGCATGGTGCCATACCGCACGGCATTGGTACCTGATGCCCGCGTCGATGCCATACCGCCGATGGAGGCATCGGCACCCGGATCAATCGGAAAAAACAAACCGCTATCGCGCAAATGGGTGTTGAGTTGCGTTCTCGTCACGCCCGGCTCGACCGTGACATCAAGGTCTTCTGCCCCGACCCGCAAGATTCGGTTCATAGAATTGAGGTCGATCGAGATGCCACCTGCCGGTGCGTTGACTCCACCCTCCAACGATGTTCCGGTTCCAAACGGAATGACCGGCACCTTATATTCCGCACAAACACGAACGGCTTCCTGGATGTCCTCTACACTTTCTGCAAACAGGACGGCATCAGGCCATTGTGAGGGAATATAGGTCGTCGTATGCGAATGCTGCTCGCGAAGTGCGTCGGAACTCTTGAGCTTCTCTCCGAAACGCTGCTTCAATATGCCGAGCGCCGCAGATATTCCTGCTTCATTCCGCTCAGGCACCTCCAGATCGGCAAGAGCCATCTGTAATTCTCCAATACTCCAATAGTCTCCCGTTTTACCGCTAACGGGAATTGATACACTAACGCCGGATTTGTAGCCTGCCAATTCAAAAACCCGCTATTCCGATTTAGCATGACACAGGAATACAATTCAGCAACGATCTTGTCTGACTTGCACACCTGCTCTACTGGTTTACTGTGCAAGTGCAGATACTGAAGCAACGCGAAACACCGCCGGACCATGCCGGATTTTTTTTCTAACCAGATCAAAGTCATAACTGGCTGGATTGAGCCCAACATCCGACTTTGGCTGGAGACTCGCCAACCTCAGATGTGGGTATTGGCAACCGTTGCCGGTCTTGCCGTCTCAGTAGCAGCAATCCTGTTCCGGGAATTGATCGGTTTTGTGCAGCTTTTTTGGCTTGGCGACAGTTCGGAGAATGTCGCCTCCGCAGCCCGCGACCTTCCCTGGTACATGATATTGGCGGGGCCGACGATCGGCGGTTTTGTCGTGGGTCTGGCGCTTTACTATCTTGTCCCATCACGGCGCACAGCCGGTGTCGCAGATGTCATTGAAGCACGTGCCCGTTCCGGCAGTCACCTCGGCATGCGTTACGCCCTGACTTCGGCTGTCATTACCGCAATTTCGCTGGGCGCCGGCGGCAGTGCAGGCCGGGAAGGCCCGGTCGTTCATCTGGGCGCCTCCCTTGCATCGGCGACCGGGCGGCTGTTCCGGCTTCCGGATTGGGCCAAGCGCACCATCCTTGCTGGCGGGGTTGCTGCTGCAGTCTCCGCTTCCTTTAACGCGCCCATTGCGGGGGTCCTTTTCGCCCATGAAGTAATCCTTGGACATTATGCAATGCGGGCCTTCGTACCTATCGTGCTTGCTTCAGTCGCAGGCACCATTCTGTCGCGTCTCTGGTTCGGTGACGTAGCAGCCTTCATCATTCCCGAATATCAGATCACCTCCTTCTGGGAGATCCCGGCTTTTGCGCTCCTTGGAGTCGTCTGCGCGCTGGTTTCGATATTGTTCCAGGTTTCCCTGATCAGCACAGATTACGTGGCCCGTAACCTGAAAATTCACATCATCCTGAGACCGGTCATTGGCGGGCTGGCAATCGGAACAATCGCACTTGCATTCCCCGAAATTCTGGGCGTCGGTTATGAGGCAACCGATGATGCATTGCGCAATCAACTTTCGCTTTGGCTCATGCTGTCCCTGCTGGTTGCCAAAACCGCTGCGACCGCCATCACGCTTGCTTCCAGATTCGGCGGCGGTGTGTTCTCGCCTTCGCTCTATCTCGGTGCCATGGCAGGAGGCGCATTCGGCCTGATTGCATCAAAGGTTTTCCCGGACCTTGCTTCCAGCGAAGCGCTTTACGCAATCCTTGGCATGGGTGCCGTTGCCGCCGCTGTGCTTGGCGCACCCATCTCCACCACGGTCATGGTGTTTGAACTGACCGGCGGTTATGCCCTCTCCATTGCACTACTGCTGTGTGTATCCGTTGCAAATGGTGTAAATCACGCAATCCACGGCCATTCCTTCTTCCAGTGGCAGCTCGAGATGCGCGGACTGTTTGTCGCCGATGGCCCCTCACGACACGTCATGCGGGCGCAGCGCGTGCGCGATTTCATGGTGCCGATCGGCGAAGAGGAGAACGACAAGCTCGAAGATCCGGACGCCCTTCCCGTCCTTCATCCCGGCGACACATTGGAAAAGGCGTTGCGAACTTTCGACAGCGGTGGCCATGAGCGCCTGCCGGTGGTGGAGGAAAAAGCGCCAGAAACCATTGTCGGTTGGGCCGATCAGGTACGCGCGTTAAGATATTTCAACAAGGCGCTGGTGGAAGCCAGCGAGGAAGAACATCATCATTGACGGTGAGTTACAGTCCATAACTGGTTCAAATCCGTGACCAATTTCATAAAATTTGAGCGTTTCAGCCAAGCATTTCAAAACTAGTTCCGGTTTATAAATGCCTGTCCCGGCGTTTTGCGGTGGCAATTACAGGTGGCAGGGGGCCATTTTGAAAAAACTCATTGCATTCCTGGCGGATACGTCCGCCTCCTATGGACCAATGTTCGGCCTGCTAATCGTGCCGGTATT
>JBCCEP010000130.1:0-9929 GCA_039030215.1 Pseudomonadota bacterium | reverse complement strand
TGATGCTGTCGAACGAAAGCTCGGTTTCATCCTGATACTCATAGCCCCAGTACCACTGAAATCCGGTCGCCTTGACCGTCAGCTCCGGTTCTTCCTCGGGCTGAAGTTGCCGGTTGAGAAGATCAAATGAGGGAATGGCGATAAAAATCAGAATGACGATCGGCAAACCGGTCCATAGTGCCTCGATCAAGCTGTTATGGCTGGTTTTTGTTGCTACAGGGTTGGCTGCCTTGCGAAATCGAACCATGACGATCAACAGCAGCACCATTACCAGCGCGGTAATCGGCACGATGAAATACAATGTGTACAAATCGAACCATTCGATGCGCGCCGCCATGTCGCTGGCAGGAGGTTGATGCCACAATTGCCAGGGCTGAGGTTGTTCGGCCAGTGCCTGTCCTGCAAATACACTCGCCAACGTGGCGACTATCCCTGCTGAACCAAATGCCGTGATTTTGTTCATCACGTTATTCTCCCGTCTCCGTCCTATCGGCCTGTCCCGGCGATTGACCTGGCAATGACCACCATATTTCCGGGTATTCCAGGTATCTCCTTATTGATACCTGCACCCGATCAGAATGCCAGCCGGTACACTAGACCCTACTGTTGGCCGCGCCAATCCGCGATTACAGCATATAGAGCACGACTTACGGCTTCAAACCATAATGTGTGAACAGCTGCAATGTCGGCAACTGCCGCACTCATGCGGCATTTTTGCACGTCTGGCCGGTTTTGCACCTGTTTCCCCCTGCTTCCATAACACGCCAGAGATTTTATTCATTCTAAAAATAATGTACCAAGTCTAAAAATTGCCTGCTTTGGCGCTATTGCATCGCATTCTGGCCCTCAGATGGCTTGCACTTTGGCAACCCAGATGATTTGGCTTAGTTTTGTGATTCGATTCAAATTGAACACCGGTGTCTTTCCATGAACAAAATTTCGATCGCCTCTGCCTGGATTACGACAGGTCAATTGATGTCATTCATGATCGCCGCAGCCTTGATCTTCGGCTTATCGCAAAAACCTGCCTCGGCACAAATTCGTGTCGATTCAGAATTTGGATTTTGGAAGATTATTTGCGAAACGCCACCGGGCGCCAGCTCGGAGCAATGTGGAATGCATCAAAGTGTTCGCGATGACAGTCGGGAAGAGTTGGGCTTATCGATTACGGTGTTGCGCCCGGCCGACAGAAAGGGCGATCTTTTGCGGATTCAAGCACCGCTTGGAATTCTTCTGCCAACAGGTATTGGTCTGGAGATTGACGGTATCAATATCGGAACAGCATTTTTCGTTCGTTGTTTTGCTGATGGTTGCTGGGCAGATGTCAATGTCGACGAAAAACTGCTGAACGCATTGAAGTCCGGAAAAACGGCGATTTTCAAGGTGTTTCCGACACCCGAAGAAGGCGTAGGCATCCCGGTGGATCTGGAGGGATTTGCCCAAGCTTATTCGAAATTATCCTAGTCCATACCTGAACAGGGCCGATTACGATTTCGTCATCTTGGCGCATGCCCTTTACAGTAACCGCGTATGGAACCATTTATGCAGTAGATCGCAGGAAACAGACCGCATTTGCGGATTTTTTCAAACGACCAATGTAAAACAACAATCAATTAGAGACGGAACAGACTGCAATGGATAATCTGGTCGACCGATTTGATACCAGCCGCGCGACTTTGGAAACAACTCTGAACGACGCACTGGCCGGTTGCGAGGATGGCGAACTTTATATCGAATCCAGCCAGATGGAGAACCTGGTATTCGATAATGGGCGCTTGAAATCTGGCAATTTCTCCACCGGTCAGGGATTTGGATTGCGCGCCGTGGATGGCGAAACCGCAGCCTATGCCCATTCCGGTGACTTATCCTTGGCGAGCCTGAAACGTGCTTCCGATGCAGTTGGTGCCGTACGGAGCGGTTCTGGTGGAAGTTATGCGGAAGCGCCTCAAGGCACCAATGTCAAACTTTATTCTGACGACAATCCGATTGGCGCACCCAGCTTTGAGGAAAAGGTCAAATTACTCGAGGAAGTTGATGCCTATGCGCGCAGCGCAGATGAGCGGGTTCGGCAGGTCAGTGTTTCGATTGCGGGAAGCTGGCATCAGGTGGAGATCATGCGGCCCGGCGGATTGTGGGTGCGCGATGTGCGGCCGATGGTGCGGGTGAATGTCTCCATCGTCGTTGGCCAGGGCGAGCGTCAGGAAAGCGGCACCTACGGTATGGGCGGGCGTGCCGGATTTGGTGAGTTCATTACACAGGACCGCTGGCATCTGGCTGTCAATGAAGCCTTACGCCAGGCGCTGGTTAACCTCGAGGCGGTACCGGCACCGGCAGGAACCTTCGATGTCGTACTGGGTCCGGGCTGGCCGGGTGTGATGTTGCACGAAGCCGTCGGGCACGGTCTTGAAGGCGACTTCAACCGGAAGAAGACCTCTGCCTTTGCCGGCCTGATGGGCGAGCAGGTGGCCGCCAAAGGGGTAACGGTTGTCGATGACGGAACGATCGCGGATCGCAGAGGATCACTGACAATCGATGATGAGGGAACACCCAGCGAAAACACGGTTCTGATCGAGGACGGCGTTCTTGTGGGCTATATGCAGGATCGCCAAAATGCCCGGCTAATGGGCATGTCTGCGACGGGCAATGGCAGGCGTCAGTCCTATGCGCACAAGCCAATGCCACGTATGACCAATACCTACATGCTGGCCGGAACCCGCGAACCAGAGGAAATCCTGGCATCGGTCAAAGACGGGATTTATGCAGTTTCCTTCGGTGGCGGTCAGGTCGATATCACCTCCGGAAAATTCGTCTTCAACTGCACGGAAGCCTACCGGGTACGGGACGGCAAGGTTGCGGAACCGCTCAAGGGTGCGAACCTTATCGGCAATGGGCCGGAAGCCATGAAACGCGTTGAAATGGTCGGCAATGATCTTGAACTCGACAATGGCATCGGTATGTGCGGCAAGGCCGGTCAGAGCGTGCCGGTTGGCGTCGGCCAACCAACCTTGCGGATGAACGAGATTACGGTAGGCGGCACCTCGGCCTGATCTTGCCGACCATTCATCCCGATCCGCTAAGTGCTAAGGATAAAGACGCTCGGTCGTCCAGGCTGATTCCAGACTATCGCGGTCAAACCGAAGTCGGTCGTGCAAGCGAAACTTGCCATCACTCCAGAATTCAATCGATAACGGCTTGATACGAAATCCTGACCAGTAAGGCGGTCTGGGAACGTTCCCGACGCCGAACTTTGCAGCATATTTTGCCACCTGTTTTTCAAGTGCCAACCTGTCTTCCAGAGGACGCGATTGTTGCGATGCCCAGGCGCCGATACGAGAGCCGCGCGCCCTGGAATAGAAATAGTCATCGGCCTCGGCATCGCTCACTTGCTCAACAAGCCCGCGAAAGCGCACAGATTTGCGAATGCTCTTCCAATGGAAACAGGCTGCAGCCTTTGCGTTTTCCAGCAGTTCCTCGCCCTTCTGGCTTTCAAAATTGGTGAAAAACACAATTCCGGTGTCATCATAACGGCGCATAAGCACCATCCGGCAATTGGGCATACCGTGTTGATCGACGGTCGCAAGCGACATGGCCGTCGGGTCGTTCGGTTCCTTCGATTCAGCCTGCTTTAACCAATCGGCAAACATTTTCATCGGATTTGTTGCGGTTTGGTCACGGTTTTTTAACGCTGTGGACTGATCATTCATGCCAATAGCCATCCTTGTGTTCAATCGAGGCTTATCATGCGGCCGGCCAAAGCCCAATATCAGCCATTCAGGACAAGATCGCTTCAATTGAACGATCTATTGCCCTGCCCTGAGAAAAATACCGCGATAAGCGGTATATTCAAGCAATCAGCTATTTTGGCAATGATTGCTGGTCTGAGCGCTTGTACCGTAAAAAATACGGTTGCGCTGGATACCGAGCCGGAAATCATCACGTCATCGGTCGCCGAGCCTATAAAGGCAGAGGGAATCGACGCAACCGATACCGATATTATCAAGACCGTTGTTGCTGGCGCAGACAAGTTGGATGCGCCGTCCAATGTCCTTGCCTGGTCCAATCCGGAAACCGGCAATCATGGAACCATTACGGCGATCGACAAGTTTGTCGGGAGCCACGGCCAGAAATGCAAGAAATTCCAGACAACTGTCGACAGTTTCATGGGAATTTCGATCTATAATGGCGAGACCTGCGAAATGCGGAAGGGATTTTGGGTCCTGTCCTGGTTCAATCGCGACTGATTACCTCAAAGTATTCCACATAAATTCCACCGGATAAGCCGACATTGCGTTTTGAGTGGAAAAAATTGGCGATTACCCCCATATTTGCAGCAACATCTGAAATTCAGGATCAAGCCTGCAAGCGAAATTGACAGGGCTGATTTCCAGGAGAACAAGGGGCATCCATGCGCGATCCGTATTCGGTGCTCGGGGTCACGAAGTCGGCCAGCGAAAAAGAAATCAAATCTGCATTTCGCAAGCTGGCGAAGAAATTCCACCCCGACCAGAATTCCAGTGACCCGTCGGCAAAGAGCAAGTTTGCCGAGGTAAACCGTGCCTATGAAATAGTCGGCGACAAGGAAAAGCGTGCGCAATATGACCGCGGTGAAATCGATGCCGACGGCAAGCCCAGATTTGCCGGTTTTGAAGGTGGCCATAATCCCTTTGATTTCCGATCTGCCCACCATGGCAGTGGCGGACATGCCGGCTCTCAATTCGGCGGCGCCGAGGACATCTTGAAAGAGTTCTTTGGCTCAGCATTTGGCGGATCGGCAGGTGCGGCAGGCGGCCGTGGATTTCGATCCGGTCCGCAGGGCGCCGGATTTGGCGCCAGGCCACAACAGCCCGATCTCGATATCAAACTGAATGCAAGCGTCACCGTAGAAGATCTTGCCCGCGGCAAGGCCAAGGTCATCATGCCGGATGGCAAGACGCTATCCTTTTCGTTGCCGGGCGGTGTTTCGAACGGACAGACCATCAGGCTCAGCGGTCAGGGCAACAAGGTGTCTGGCGCCAAGCCAGGTGACGCTTTGGTGACTGTAAAATTTCGGCCCCATCCCAATTACGTCATTGAAGGCAATGATCTGCGATACCATTGCAATCTGCCGCTATCGATTGCGGTACTGGGTGGAAAATTTACGGTTGATACGCTGGATGGCAAAATATCATTGACCATTCCGCCATGGACCAATTCGGGAAAGGTATTTCGCCTAAAGGGCAAGGGCCTGCCTAAAAAAGGCGGCGGACATGGCGATTTGCTTCTTACAGTTGCGGTCTCCCTGCCGGAAGATAACCGTGAAGAATTTGAAGCCTTCCTGCGCAAGCATGAGGCTGCGCCAGACAGAAGCAACTAATCCAAGCTTGAATAATCTTGAATTGCGCTGCAGCAATGTTCTGTAGATTACTGATGGTATTGCTCAATAATTAATCGCGACTGACCATAGCGGCTTGCAGGCCATGTTTGGTTGTGCCATATCCGGAAACATCTGACACGACGGTCCATCTTTCGGAGATTGTGCATGCCGGGAAGCGGCGAAATGCTAGAGGGAAAGCGCGGCTTGATTATTGGCGTCGCCAATAACCGTTCGATCGCCTGGGGTATTGCGCGTGCCTGCGCAGACGCAGGCGCGAAGCTGGCGCTTACCTATCAAGGTGAAGCGCTGAAAAAACGTGTCGAACCACTGTCCGAAGAACTTGGAGCCATAGTTGCAGGGCATTGCGATGTAACCGAGCTGGAAACAATCGACGCGGTGTTTGATGAAGTCGAAAAGACATGGGGTGCGCTGGATTTTGTGGTTCATGCCGTCGCCTTTTCCGACAAGGATGAATTGACCGGGCGCTATGTTGATACCACGCACGCTAATTTTCAGCGGACGATGGACATCTCGGTCTATTCGCTGACATCCGTGACGCAGCGTGCAGAGAAATTGATGAAGGATGGCGGATCGATCCTGACGCTGACTTATTACGGCGCAGAGAAAGTAATGCCGCATTACAACGTCATGGGCGTGGCAAAGGCGGCTCTTGAAGCATCGGTTCGCTATCTGGCCAATGATCTGGGCAAGAATGAAATCCGGGTAAATGCCATTTCTGCCGGGCCAATCAAGACGCTCGCGGCGTCCGGTATTGGCGACTTTCGCTACATATTGAAGTGGAACGAATATAATTCGCCGCTGAGACGGTCGACGACGATTCAGGAAGTTGGTGATTCGGCGGTTTATCTGCTCAGCGACATGTCGCGGGGCGTTACCGGTGAAATTCATCATGTCGATTCCGGTTATCATACGGTCGGCATGAAAGCTGTCGATGCGCCGGACATTTCCGTAGTCAAGGACGAGTAGATCCTCTCTAACTCGCGAAACTCGCCGAAACATGACCCGACCAACCATCATATACACTCGGCATGGGCAAACCGACTGGAATGCCGAGCTCAGATTTCAGGGTGTGCAGGACATTCCGCTGAACGATGTCGGGCGCAGCCAGGCTGTACAAAACGGACGCAAACTCAAGGAGATTCTGACAGAGCCGGAAGCTTTTGATTTCATCTCCAGCCCGCTGTGGCGTAGTCGCGAAACCATGGAAATCATGCGGCGGGAGATGTCTCTGCCGCCGGAAGAATATCTGATCGATGAGCGCCTGATAGAAGCAAGCTACGGCGAGCTGGAAGGCACGACGTTGGCAGAATTCAAGGCCAAAGACCGTCAGACCCACCGGGAACGCAAAAAAAATCGCTGGCATTTCCAGCCACCAGGCGGAGAGAGCCATCAAATGGTCCTCGAACGCATCACGGAATGGCACAATGGACTCGAACGAGATGCCATGGTTTCCGCACACGGGGTTGTCGGGCGGGCGCTACGCCGTCTACTGATAGGAATTGAGCCGCAGGAAGCCGCCAGCTTTGTATTTCCGCAAGACAAGATCTTCATTTGGCGTGATGGCAAGGAAGAACAGGTTTGACCGCGGTTGCCGGCTCTCATATTAGATGGCCATAACCTTTTTCAATCAAAGGACCGCTGACTTCCAATGTCATTTAATACATTCGGCCATCTTTATCGCGTGACCACCTGGGGCGAAAGCCATGGCAGGGCCATTGGTTGCGTGGTCGATGGATGCCCGCCGGGGATCGAAATTACGGTGCAGGAGATCCAGCACTTTCTGGACAAGCGCAAGCCCGGCCAATCCAAATTTACCACCCAGCGCAAGGAGGACGATGCGGTTGAGATCCTTTCCGGCGTTCTTGCCTCGGAGGCCGATCCCGATCAGCTGACCACCACCGGTACGCCGATCTCGATGGTGATCTGGAACAAGGACCAGCGTTCAAAGGATTATTCAGAGATCAAGGAGCGATATCGACCGGGTCATGCCGATCTGACCTATGATGCCAAATACGGAATCAGGGATTATCGCGGCGGCGGACGGTCGTCCGCACGGGAAACCGCGACCCGGGTTGCGGCCGGAGCGATTGCCCGGAAAATCATACCGGATGTCAAAATTCGTGGCGCGCTTGTTCAAATCGGAGACCGAAAAATCGACCGGGACCGTTGGGACTGGGCCAGTGTCGATAAAAATGATTTTTTCTGCCCCGATGAAAAGATGGCTGAGGAATGGGCGGAATATCTGACCTCGGTTCGAAAGGCCGGATCATCGGTTGGTGCAATCATAGAGGTGGTAGCCGAAAATGTGCCTGCGGGACTGGGTGCACCAATTTATGCCAAACTCGACCAGGAAATAGCGTCAGGCCTGATGAGCATAAATGCGGTAAAGGGCGTGGAAATCGGCAATGGTTTCGAGGCTGCACGGTTGAGTGGCGAGGATAATGCCGACGAAATCCGGATCGGCAATGATGGTCAGCCCCTGTTTCTATCGAACAATGCCGGCGGCATTCTGGGTGGAATATCTTCCGGGCAGCCGGTTGTTGCGCGGTTCGCAGTCAAACCTACCTCATCAATTTTGACGCCGCGAAAATCGATAGATGCCAGCGGAACCGAGATCGATGTCATCACCAAGGGGCGGCACGACCCCTGTGTCGGTATCAGGGCTGTGCCAATCGGAGAGGCCATGGTGGCTTGTGCCATTGCCGATCACTATCTTCTGCACCGTGGCCAGACCGGACGGGTCTAAGGTGGTTTGATGGATATCAACAAAACCAGGGTGGTTGACGCATTGCGTGCCTTTGAGAAGGGCGAAATGGTCGTCGTTACAGATGATGATGATCGCGAAAATGAAGGTGACATCATCGTTGCTGCCGTTCACTGCACGCCGGAAAAAATGGCCTTCATCATTCGCCATACCAGCGGAATTGTCTGCGCGCCGATGACCTCCGAGGAGGCAAAACGGCTAAATCTGGCTCCGATGGTTTCTGATAATGATGCCCCCCACGCGACGGCGTTTACGGTTTCGATCGACTACAAACATGACACCACGACCGGTATTTCAGCTGAAGAACGTAATTCGACTGTCCGGGCCCTGGCAAACCCCAACTCGGGCGCAGCAGATTTCGTTCGGCCAGGTCACATATTTCCTTTGGTTGCCCGTGAAGGCGGAGTATTGATGCGTTCAGGCCATACGGAAGCAGCGGTAGATTTGTGTCAAATGGCGAATCTGCCGCCTGTCGGCGTGATATCGGAGTTGATGAATGATGACGGAAGCGTCATGCGTGGTCCACAGGTCACCGCATTTGCGGAGAAACACAGCCTGAAGCAAATCTCGGTTGCCGAATTGATCGCCTGGAGGCAGCGAGAAGAGAGGCATGTAGAACGGGTCAATGAGGCCACGATCGATACATTGGCAGGGCCAGCCCGAGCGGTTACCTACAAGACCCCCTGGGATCCGATGCACCATCTGGCGATCGTGTTCGGTGACATTCGCGACGGGCGTCGTATTCCGGTGCGCATGCAGATTGAGTCGGTAATCGATGATGCGTTTGGCGCTTCCGATACACTGCCCAAGTGCCTGAAACAGATCGCCAGCCAGGGGCGTGGCGTATTTGTATATCTCCGGGAAGGTTCTGTCGGGGTTGGTTCGATTACCAGACGTTCCGGGCATAGTTCGCCAGATGGTGAACCCGATACATCAGATGGCAGCAAATCGGCTGCATCACGCCAAAGCGAATGGCTTGAAATTGGGTTGGGCGCGCAAATTTTGCGTGATCTGGGGATAGAATCGATTGATGTGCTTGCTTCGCAGGAACGCCACTATGTCGGGCTCGAAGGATTTGGTATCGAGATTGCCAAGACAATTCTGATTGAATGAAGGAAAATCACCAATGCGCCTGGCATTAGTCCTGACAGTAATTGCAAGTATTGTCACCACGCTTCCGGCCCATGCGCAGGAAATCTGGAAAATTCGTCAGGTTGAAGACACAGGTGCATTTCTTGAAGCCATAGCTGAAACCAGGGAGCCTGCGCCTTCAGGAATTCCCCATATGCTCACTGCTTCACAGCCGGAATCTTCCACAATTGTCAAAGCCTGGTACAGCCAGCCGACCGGCAGATACCGGCATGGCGTTCTTGGAGACACTACTGAAGGCGGTGCGCTGGTTGTCGAGCTGGAAAACGGGCGGACCATTACCCATCGATTGCCGGAGACGCAGGTTTTCGAGGATATCGCACCACGCATTGCCGATCTGGAAGATGACGGTCGACCGGAGGTGGTGACAATTCTGTCCTCGCTCAGCAAGGGTGCCGCGGTCGCCGTCTTCGGATTGTCCGGTGATGCGCTGGTAAAGAAAGCTGCGACACCGTATATCGGAATCTCCAATCGCTGGCTTAACATTGCCGGGATCGATAATTTTACCGGAAACCGCGCCCCGGAATGGTAATAGAAGCTGAAAAACTGGAAAAACTAATTTTAGATGCTGAAAAATATGAGAAGGCTGTAAAGGTTCGTACTTATCTAAAAGCTTTGGAAGAAAAGATGAGTTCCAACAAC
>JBCCEP010000129.1:0-10009 GCA_039030215.1 Pseudomonadota bacterium | reverse complement strand
CTAATTTCAAAAGTTGTAAAAAACTATTCTTGATTAATAGGATATTTGATCAGGAAAAACAAAATAGAACTATAGAAATTTTGGAGAAAAAGAAGATTGACTACCATGTAATCCCTTTCGAGAAATCTGAGTATGACAAGATTGGTTTGGATTTTCAGCCATTTGGTGGTCGGCAGTTTTTCGAGGATGCGAAATACCGGACTTACAAGGATAATGTTCAAACAATGATGAAGCTTGCTGTTTGCAGGCCCAAAATTCTGTACTTCGCGAACAATAACGGCGCCAGAAACAAGGCGATGGAACTAGGGGCAGAACATGGAGAGTGGATTTTTCCTTGGGATGGAAACTGCACATTAAGTGAATCGTCTTTCGAGACGATACGAAGTCATTGCAGTTCCAGACCATATTTGCCCATAAAGGTCATACCCATGATCCGCCAGGTGTCGGGCCAGGATCCATACAAGCCGGCTATACTTGCCAACCAACATCAAGAACCGCAATTGGTGCTACACAAAAGCTTGCAAAATCCGTTCAACGAAAAATATGCATATGGTTCGCGCGACAAGACTGAATTACTCGCACGCATCGGAATTCCGGGGCCATGGCAATCAGAAAAGGCACATTTCTTCTTTCCCGAAACCGGTCCTGAAGAGGGTTACAAGTTCGAATACGAGACTCTCAATGCATATGCCATTCGACTGGCATCAGGTATAGATGCTCTCGACCAGGGCGGCTATCAAAACTCCAATCGCCATTCAACGCGGAACGAATCTATCTTTCGTACGCTTTGCCTGATTGAAGGAAAGGAATATGAGGAGTTTCTCTCATTTGCCGAGAAAGCCGGCTAGGGAGAACGACGACTGTCATCTGCGTAAATCGCGGCCTGGAATGTCATATAGCATGATTTTTATATTACTTATACCTGAGACATTTAAAAAATAATTTGAACGGCAGTACCTTATTATCGATCGAAAAAATGGACTTTGATATTATAGATAAGGATCGTGTTTTGTTTTTATCTTTATATAATACATACGCTGCAAAAAGATCTATATAGCCGTATCCTTTTCCCGCATTGTCAAAAAATGTGTTGCAAACTTCATTTAGTCTGGACTCATAGCCAACGGGATAAGCAAGAAGCTTCATGGACTTGCAGGGCATTCGTTTTTTTTCTTCATACTCCAAGTACAGCCTCTCTTTGAGCACATTGTCTGCGTCTTCCAATTTCCCGCATTTTGCAAATTCATATGCTAAAATAAAAGAATATAGTCTGTTGTCTGGATCATAGTCTCGCATCCTCTTGATAAGACCAATTCTATGATCGGCATCAAGAACATCCGGAAAGTTATAGTAGATGTATTTGAGCGCATGAGCAGCGATGTGTCCATCAACACGGCGTTCGCCGGTACAATAGCCTTCAACGATGTTTATGATCTCTTCAGCCGAAAAATTATCAGCGGGATTACGCAGGCTGGCTTGGCCAATAAGACATGCTGTCATTGCAAATACACTGCCACCTGCAAGGATTTCAGAACACTTCGACATCAGCACAATTTCAAACAGGTCACGTTCTTGTTCGCTGCCTATTTCAGCCGGCAGATATTTCGCAGCCGGAACGGCTCCTTCTTCAACCAACAGGGAAATCGAATGTTCATCCTGACAAAATACAATGACAGGACGGCCATTTTCGACCAAATCCCGTACGATGGATTGTGCAACAGGTAGTGGAATTGTTTTTCCCAGGAAACGGGTTCGTTCGCGCACTTTGCCGAAGATTATATCACCACTGCGAACATGCATCGCGACCGCATTTTCGGGAACTTTCGCAGCTTCAGCCATCTGTACGGCGTCGCTATAGGGAGAACGAAATCCAATTCGGTCAAATTGCCTCTTGAGATTTTTGGGGCCGTTATACTCGGCCAGGAATTCATTGGACCGATTTCCTTCGGTAGTAACATCCTCGTCGCCGATCTCTGCAAGCGAAACCAGGTAATGTGCTTCCAAAAATTGTTCTGAGAACATCTCCTCTGCGGTTGGTAGAGTGTGAAATTCCCTGATCATCATCAGGTTATTGTTATGCCAGGTAAACTTGAAATCACACCCCTGTTTTTCTGCTTCGAGCATTGTGCAGAGCAGGGACCAAATACGTCCACCCAATCCATCCGTCCTAACAGAAACAATGGACTTTGGCTGAGTTGTGATTTCGTTCTCCAACATTAGGGAAACCTATTGAAGTTCATGCCTGGTTCCGTATCGGTTGTTGAGCGTCTGCATCGATTTGAAATGGATCCACGCCACCAAAATACTCGCCTGCTACCCAAGCGTTTGATTCTGCATATTGTTCAATGATTTTTCTGCGTTCCTGCTGGCTTAGGGGTTTTCCAATCCTGCCGAGCACACTGATACCTTTCGCCTGTAAATGTTCGTCCATCGTCATGAATTTGCGAATGGTGTACCTCGCCATCGGTTGCGGCAGAATATTCAGATATCGCCCTAGCCATGTCACGCCCCACGGTCGCTTTGAATTCATGCGCGGTGCAGAATGTGCCGACTCGATGCTGTCGATTCCGATTTGCTCCAGAAACTTCGGGATCAATCGCTTTTTGTCACGATCAAAAGAACGAACCACGACACCAAATTCCGGTAGCGCGCCTCTCAAATTCTCTATGCGTAACCTGTGATCGAGGAACTTTGGCGAATTCAGGTGCTGAATGGATTTTGGCCATCGTAAATTGCCCGTCTTGACCCGCTGCGAATACCGGGAAAACAAAAGATCATCTTGCCGCCGGACGTAAAGAAGGATGTCCCTATTCGAGCCTGGTATCGTCTGGTTGATCAGATCGTAGAAATTTTGGGTCAGGCTCTCTCGCGAAGCGACTTCGCTTGATAAAATCAGCAAACGCGGCGAATGCTCAGCAACTTCTTTGCCCAATTCGCCAATAAAACTCTGGTAGGTTTCAAGATCAGTCGTACGCGCTGCGTGAAACAACGGGTTATGAGCCCGATCCAGTTTATCGGGACCAATCTGGCGACCCGCTTTTGGATACAGAACGCCGCGTTCCAGCAACCATTCATGATTCCTGGATAAAAATTCCTGCAAGGACGTCGATCCGGTTTTATACGGGCCGATATGGACAAGCGTTCGAAATTCCATCAGCAGATTTTTGTCTGTGGACAGCCAACAATTCCTATGCTGCAAGATAGGCCGGATTGTATCGCATGTAGCACTTGCCGGCGTCAAACAGCAGAATGTTCAGCGTTCGATAAATGTCGATGCCACAGGTGTTGGATATCAATAACGAAGCCATCCGCGACGAATAAGGTATATCAATGCGCTGCAGTTGACGGTCTCTGCAAATGCAGGACTACTATTTTGCTGGTAGCGGAATAAACTCCTCTGTGTCGCCCGGCGGCAACGTAAACTTCCCATCCTGCCAATTTCCATCAGCCCAGGCCTGTTTGGCCTCTTCGATTTTGTCGCGCGATGAAGCTACAAAATTCCACCAGATGTAACGTGGCCCGCCAAGTGTCTCTCCGCCAAGCAGCATCAGACGTGCGCCCTGTTCACCGGCAGTTAGTGTTATGTCGTCTCCGGGCCTGAAGATCATCATCTGTCCTGCAGCATATGTCTCGCCGGCAACAACAATGCTGCCTGTTGAGATATAGACGCCACGGTCTTCATGTTCCTTCGGTAATGGAATGTTGGCGCCGGCCTCCAGAATAACATCAGCGTAAAACATCTCGCTGAACACCTTGGCCGGTGCTTTTTCGCCCCAGGCAGATCCCAGTATCAACCGGACTTCTTTGCCTTCACCTTGCAGGAATGGCAGTGCGTCTTCTCCAAAGTGTTCAAAAGCGGCATCGGTTTCTTCATGTTGATCCGGCAGGGCAACCCAGGTCTGGATCCCGAACAGGCTACTGGTTGCCAGTCGCGTTTTCTCACTGGTGCGTTCGGAATGCGTCACGCCGTTTCCAGCCACCATCCAGTTCAGTTCACCGGGATAAATCATCTGATTGCTGCCCAACGAATCCCGATGCTGAAATTCGCCCTTGTACAGATAGGTTACCGTGCCAAGGCCGATATGGGGATGCGGCCGAACATCGATACCCTCACCAGTGATGAACTCGGCCGGTCCGGCTTGATCAAAGAAAATAAAGGGGCCCACCATTTGGCGTTTGGGTGCCGGTAGCGCCCGCCGAACTTCAAAACCACCCAGATCGCGTGCTCGGGGTACTATCAACGTTTCGATTGAATCAACGCCACCAGCCGTGGGGCATTGCGGTTCAATTGCGGGATTCCAGCTCATGCCATCAACCTCTCTGAGTTTTTTTGCAGGACCAAAAGGGCGTCACCTGCCAGTCAGTCTTCTCAGATTAGCAAGATGGGACATTCGTCGAAAATTTAAACTACCGATCACGTGAACAATCTGTCACCGGCGGTTTTGTAGGGAAACTTGCGGCAGGTTTGTCGTGGAGTTGGTATTGGCGCCAAACCCGTCCGGCAATAACAGACCTAATCTATTTGCCGTCCAGAAGTACCTTGACGTCAGGTTGTCGCAGGAACTTTGCAAGCCCGTTATCGTCACATTGTTCTGCGGCCTCCTCAACAGGTAGCCATTTCAGCTTGCGCTGTCCTGCTTCCGGATATGACTTTTTTTGACCCGATACCTTCACCGGATAAACAACCACTTCCGTACGAAGTCTTTCTCCGCTGTCGAGATCCTTGTATGAGCGGAAACTGCCAACCGGATCACGGCCCGGTTTGCCGACAATGCCAGCCTCTTCATAGGCTTCCTGTTCGGCTGTTTTCCAAGAACTGGACTCTTTCATGGGCCAGCCCTTCGGAATTATCCATCGTCCCGTACCACGGCTGGTTATCAGTAGTATCTTCGCGCCCTTTTTTGTTGTTCGATAGCAAAGCGCCGCAATCTGCGTCTTATCGGGCTGAAAAAACCGATCTAAAATCGGCGCAAAATATTTGCTGAATTGGTTCTCAATATTTTCAAAAAATAGGGTCATGTTCAGAATGTATTTTTATTCTTCAAGTGCGAATCACTTGCATTAGTGGCACAATTTTGAAGGATTTCAAAAATCGCCTGTCTGCCGGATTTAGGAAAATTAGCAGCTTATTCAATGTTTTTAGACTGAATTTGGATGGAATGGGTGAACATTCCATCAATTTTTGGTGTTTTCTGCCAAATGCCCCTGATCTTTTCGAATTCCACCAATTCCGGCTAGACGACTGGGTCACATAATTTGTTCAATTGAAATTCTGAAGGTTGAGCCTCCGAGATGCCTGGACCTCCATATGCCAGACTATCCACGGATCGAATTACGTAATCCGCCTTGGCATCATCCATCAACACGCTAAGATTGAGACGGGTCCAGCCCGGTTTCAGACGCTCGTCACCCGCCAGAATGTCAGCACGGATTAATTCAGATTGCTCATCATCGATATTAAGCAAACGGTGGGCATATGGCCCTGCGCAAGCACAGCCGCCGCGCGCCTGTATGCCAAAACGATCGGACAGCGTCCGGGTAAATTTCTGATGATGAAAAGTTTCGCCGGTTTTATGGTTTCGCACACGAATTGAAAATATCGGCAAATGTTGATTTGCCGCTGATTTGCCGAGTATTTCGATATTCGGATTTTCCGACCAGACTGCCAGGGCACGCTCGCGCAATTCCTTGTGCCGCCGGTCCAGAAATGTCTGACCAATTACATCTTTAACAAGAAAGCACAGCGCGGCACGAATATCACCGATGACGTTCGGCGTGCCGGCTTCTTCGCGGGTCTCGATTTCTTCGCTGTAATCATGCGCTTCCGGGGACACAAACAGCACGGTGCCGCCGCCAGGGGTAACGGGGCAGGAACGTATAACCAGGCTCTTGCGGACAATCATGATGCCTGACGCACCAGGTCCTCCAATGAATTTGTGCGGAGAAAGCACAACTGCATCCTTGGAAAACCTGGTACCGGCTTTCATGTCTATTTTCAGATAGGGCGCACCGCCAGCGTAATCCCAAACAGATATCGCGCCATATCGGTTCAGCAGTTCTGACACCCGGTCAACATCGGTGACGATGCCGGTTACATTTGAAGTGGCAGAGAATGCGCCGACGACCATTCTGTCATTTGCTAACTTTAGAACGTTCTCCAACTGCGATAGATCAGGACCGCCATCAGCAGATTCACTGATCTCCAGGACCTCGGCCCCGCATTCGCGCCATGGCAAAATGTTGGAGTGGTGTTCATACGGACCGATAATGACCAACGGATTATTGCCACGAGCAACTTCGTCGCTGACACCAAGCAGATACACCAACTTGTTAATGCCCGCGGTTGCACCCGCGCCGCAAAACACCGTGGCGTAATCGCCATCGGCACCACATTGCTCTGCAACTATCGAACGTGCGCGCTTGCGCATCTGGGTTATGTAATTGCCGCAATGGGAGGCTTCGCTATGACTATTGGCATAAAACGGCAGTACTTTTTCGAGAATGAATTCCTCGATTTGGCGTAAGGCCCGTCCCGAAGCGACATAGTCGGCATAGACAAGGTTTTGTTTTCCAAAGGGGCTTTCAAATGTCGTGCCTTCACCGATCAGCCCTGCCCGCAATTGCTCCAGGACATCATCTCCACGTAAGCGATCTGCAAATTCATCAAGATGACAACGATTTGAGTGGATCACGTAATTGCTCCATTTTCGAACTGATTTTGAAGAAATTACACCTTGCACTCTGAAGAATTATCACCTTTAATTGCATTTAATGATGTTAAATTGGGTCATTTGATCGATGAAAGAGCAAATAATAGATCAGATAGATAGAAGCATTCTGAATGCGCTGCAAAATGATGCATCCCTCTCGCAACGCGAATTGGCCGACAAGGTGGGCCTGTCCCAGAACGCCTGTTGGCGACGATTACGCGCATTACAAGACAAGGGCATCATCAAGGGGCACACCATTAGGGTCGACCCTAATGCGGTTGATCTGGGGCTAACCGTCTTCGTGATGATTAGAACCCGGCATCACTCCAGGGATTGGTTGGGAGAGTTTCGTAGTAAGGTCTCCTCAATTCCAAATGTCCTTGATTTCTACAGGATAGCCGGAGACTACGATTACATGCTCAAAATCGTGGCAGCAGACATGAATGCCTATGATCACGTCTATCAACGCCTGATAGATGGTATCGAGCTCGACGCGGTGACATCATACATCACCATGGAGGCAATCTGTGCAAATCGGGATTTGCCGGTCTGATCAGGCAATGGCCCGGTTCTGCGCGTCCGAATGTGACAGTTACTAGTAACGTACTAACCCGGCTACAAATGAAACAGAGTTTCTTCGGATTGAAACCGAACTGATACAATTCAGACCCATCTCCCTCTCATCGCAGCAACGTCCAAAAACAAAAACATTGCTGCAAGTCACGAAGGAGAGAAACAATGTCAGCATTTGGAACAATGGTGGAGCGTTACCGGAAATACCGTAAGCACAAGCGTGCGCTTCGCAGACAAGCAGCCACTTATGTGGCAGTTCAGGAATTACCAGCGCACATCCGCAAGGATATCGGCTGGCCCACGGCATACGATCATCAGCGTGGGGAATAGTAGTGAGGGGCGTGACGGGCGCAGGCAAGCGGAGATAGCAAACAGGCAGTGCTCTCTCCGCTTGTCTGGGCCCCAACGGCTGAATTAGAACATGCTCCGATTCAAGCCGGACCAGTCTGGAACTATGGTTCCAGGCTGGTTTTTTATTGACATTATGTAAGCACTCACTTACGGTAAGTAATGACTTACCAACAAACATTTGAAGCACTTGCCGACCCGACAAGGCGCGCAATTTTCGAGAAGCTGAAATCTGGCCCATGCGCAGTCGCCGAAATTGCACAGCATCAGCCTGTCAGTCGTCCGGCCGTATCCCAACACCTGAAAGTCCTGCACTCCGCCGGTCTGGTCGATGCCAAACAAGTTGGCACCAGACGTTACTATTCGGTCCGTCGTGAAGGGCTGTCCGAACTACGCGAATGGGTCAACAGTTTCTGGACCGACATCCTCGAAAACTATGCATCCCATATCCGCCAACAGATGGAAAAATATAATGGTTGAGCCGGTTCGAAAATCCATACTTGTTCCATGCGACCCCAAAACCGCATTTGAAATATTCACAACCAATATTGAAAGCTGGTGGCCCCTGGATGGCCATTCTGTTTCAGCAATGAATGGAAAAACCGCAAAGTCATTGGTGCTCGAGCCTGGAATTGACGGTCAGCTTTATGAGATCACCGCAGACGGAGAACGAGAGGACTGGGCATATGTAAGAACCTGGGAACCAGGTAATCGGCTCGTATTGGCCTGGCATGTCATGGCACCGGCCTCCCAAGCCACTGAAGTGGAATTGATGTTCTCTCAAGAGGGCTCTGAAACCCGGGTAGACCTCGTGCACTCGGGATGGGAAATCATGGGCGACACGGCCGCCGAACGGCGCGATAGCTACGCCAATGGCTGGGTACGGGTATTTGAGAAAAACTATGCCAATGCCTGCGGCGCAAATTGATCCAATCCGGCAACAGTCTTTGATCTACGCTATTTTCACAGCCTGATCTGACAAGGTGACGTTCAAGGATAATGAGCCCTCATTGACCAGCCATGCACGAACGGTAAATTCCCGGCCACCTTCCGTGTGCATCGGATCTTCCTCGGCAATCTTGCGTGCTTCTTCAATTGACGAGGCGCGATAGATGATCATGCCGCCGCCACTCATATTTTCCGCGGAGGCATCAGAAACCGGGCCGGCTAGAAAAAGTTTTCCTGCCGCCTCGACCTCTTTCTGATAGGCAAGATGGCGCGGCAGGATTTCCTGCATTTTCTCAGGCGGCGCGGCAGCGGTTGATTCAACGATGAACAGTTCGAATGCGAGCGCACCGCGACTACGTGCAATATCCCGATATTCCGACCATGAAGGCATATTCCGATCTCCAACTAAATTCCTCGCTTATTAATAAAGCACAGCTTGCCAATCTCGAAAATAAAAAAATCGATATTTATTGACTGTTAGACATAAATATGGGTATTTTCGGAAAATCATGATAGCCGTCGGTAAACGCTGGCAGCTATCGTGCGATAGGCGTGAAATTGGAAGAATAGCTGTCCACAACCGGTGAACACGGGGATCTGGGAGATTCTTGAATGAATGTACATGCTTCCGAGGAACAAAGTCTCGAGCAGTTGCGAGCCGAAGCGCAAAATCATGTACGTGATCTGCGATCCCGGCTTACGGAGCTTGACGCCGATTCCCTCGATTTGATCCTGACCGGCGCGCGTTCGCACTATGCGTGGACAGACAAGCCGGTGACCGACGAGCAGATCCACAAGATGTTCGAGATTGTGAAAATGGGCTCGACAAGCATGAACTCCTGCCCAGCACGCTTTGTTTTCGTTCGTTCAAAGGAAGGCAAGGAGCGGCTCGCAAAGGCGCTGAAGCCGAAGAACGTGGAAAAGATGATACACGCTCCGGTAACGGCAATTGTCGCCTATGACCCCGAGTTCTGGAAGGAATTGCCGCGTCTATTCCCTCATGAGGACCGTCGCCCCCATTTTTCCGACAAACCCGAGCATGCGGAAGTAACGGCCTTCAGAAATTCGACGCTTCAAGGCGCCTATCTGATGATCGCAGCAAGGGCAATTGGGCTTGACGTAGGCGCAATGTCGGGATTTTCCAACGAGATTGCCGACAAGGAATTTTTCGCCGGCACGACACTGAAATCCAATTTCCTCTGCAATATCGGATATGCCGATGAAAGCGCTCTTTTCCAGCGCTTGCCGCGCTTCGACTTCGATGATGTTTGCAGTTTTGAATAAAGAGGCAGGAATTAGCAGATGGTCAGCCTGAAACCAAAGACAACAGTCAAGCTCAGAGCCTCTGCCAGCTGCCCCAGCCATTCGCTTTCAAAGGTCTCGATCAGGGATCTGGAATTCGCAATCGACGAACCCGTCGAGCGCGGCGG
>JBCCEP010000128.1:0-10105 GCA_039030215.1 Pseudomonadota bacterium | reverse complement strand
GTATTCGCTAATGTTTATTTCCATTAGTTTGCAGACGAGTACCAGGATAGATATGCGAATTTAAAATCTATGCACCAAATATTTATTTTGGTTCGAATTTTCTTATTTACGAATATAATCAAATAGTTGAAGCCGATTTCAAACAAGCGCTTCACCTTGTGCAAGAACATCAATTCCTTGCTGCTTCCAGAAATGCAACAGGTCGATGAACACCCAGTTCTCGGCCAGCTTGTCGCCGTCCCGGCGATAGATATCGATGACCCGGAATTCTCCGGGTTTACCGGTCGCCTCCATCCCCATGAACCCGCCGCTTGGCTCGGCTGTGAAATTTGACCAGCCGAAAAATCCGCCATAATGACCCTCTGCGGTGCGGCAAATGTGATTGGTCTTCGTCCGGTCCTTGAATCCAGCACGAAACGGGCCCGCATGCTGTTTGGCGTAGCGTTCGATTGTGTAGGTGGCGCCAATCCCGACCGGTCCCCACCAGTACATGTCATCATGCCAATCGAGCGCCAGTTCTTCTTCCAACGGTAAGCCCGATTGCCACTGACCCAAATTAGAGATCATCGAATTGATCGCAGCAAGCGTCGCTTCGCCCTCCGCTGGCGGCTGCGGTTCAAACAACAACCCGTCATGGGTAAATGGCCCGGGCTGGACTAGATGGGCACCGGTTGGCGGCGGAAACGGGTTGTTACCTGCCTGGATCATCAGCTGCGGAATATCGACATGCATGCAGGTTTCGCTGATTTTTTCGTCCGCGATCCGATTAAATGTGCAGTAGCGCATCATCACCAGTTTTCCGGTCGGATTGATGCCCAGAAATGGCTCGTCAAACAGTCCCAGCAGGTGGCCCATCGCAATCACCCAGACCGAATTGCCGCCATCCATTTCATTATGGCCGGCGAAGAAAATGTCGTCCCGTCTTTGCAAACAACTTAGGGATCTCCTCAGCGGTATCCAGAAATTTTCCGCAACAGTTTTTGCGTCATGCAGCTCGCCGAATGGGTGCACACCGCGCCAGACAAAATCTGTCGCGACACGATTTTTGATAACATCTTCAATGCCATCCACACTGGCATTGTCCAGCGCCTCATGGAAATTCCGGACCGTTTTCTTGGCCGACTGCAACTCGCTCATTTCCTGAAGATTCTCCCGCTACAAGAAGGCAAAATTACCGTCTCAAAAAAATAACTTGCCAAAACCGGGAAGCCGAGTCTACAATTTTTGCAAACGTGTGCAAAATACGTTCGGCTGTCTTTGGGAGGCGGGTTCATGGCAGAAATCCAGATCCGTAATGTGACCAAACGATGGGGAAGTTTCATCGGTGTCGACAATTTCGACCTGACAATTCCTGATCGTGAATTCCTGGTCTTGCTCGGACCGTCAGGGTGCGGAAAGACAACAACAATGCGCATGATCGCGGGACTGGAAGATCCAACAGATGGCGACATCATGATTGGTGGCAAGGTCGTCAACAATCTGGAACCCAAGGACCGTGATGTCGCCATGGTATTCCAGAGTTACGCGCTCTATCCCAACATGAATGTCTACGAGAACATCCGGTTTCCATTGAAGGTGCGCGGCATCGATCCATCCACCCATGATGAAAAGGTGAAGCGTGCTTCGGCCATGGTCGAGCTGGATGAGTTCATGCATCGCCGGCCAGCTGAACTTTCGGGCGGACAGCGCCAGCGGGTTGCCCTGGCGCGCGCTATTGTGCGGGAACCAAATGTGTTCTTGATGGACGAGCCGCTCTCCAACCTGGATGCCAAGCTAAGGGTTTCCACCAGGGCGCAGATCAAGAACCTCAGCCATGAGCTGTCGGTGACAACCATCTACGTAACCCATGACCAGATTGAAGCCATGACGCTGGCAGATCGGGTCGTTGTGATGGACAAGGGGATCGTCCAGCAGGTCGGCACGCCGACGGAGATCTACGACCGCCCGGCAAATGCCTTTGTTGCCAGCTTTATCGGCAACCCAGCAATGAACCTGATCCAGGGCGAAATCAAGGGCGGTAAGTTCACCGCACCAAACACGGAGATTGGCGGCCTGAAAGCACCCGACGGTCACGTCGTGCTCGGCTTCCGGGCAGAGGATGCTGAAGTCGGCGCCAAGGACGGCCAGATCACTGCCCCGATCTATACGCTGGAATTGCTGGGTGACGCGACGATGGTCTCGGTCCGGATCGGTGGCGTACTGGTAAGCGGCAAGGCCGATAAGTCGTTCCGCGCGGAAATTGACGACATGATCTCGATCCATGTTCCACCTGAACACTGCCATATTTTCGAGGCTGGAACCGGAGCACGCATCGGAGACTAGGGCTCCGATCATGAAATTCCTGGCGGAGAAATCTGCCAGGCTAGGAAGAATGCGCTACCGCAAGGCGCATGAAACAGGAAACCGGGAGAAAATGATGTTCCTAAAAAGAATCATAATAGCAGGGGCCATGACCACGCTGACCGCAACTGCAGCATGGGCATGCGAAATCGGCGCACGCGTTTCGATTGTTGGCAATGAATTTCCAGCAATCCAGACCGTCGGGGTCGGCGCGCAGGAGTGCTCTGGCGGCGAGGTCACGACCAATCTGACGGCCGACCACCAGAAGATAAATGTCCCAGGCATGCAGGGTAACCCGGCGGAATATACCTCCGCGATCATCGCGAATTCTTCGATTGTTGCCCTGATGAATGAAGATGTCATTCGGGCGCTTGACGATTTGGTGGCAAAGCATGGACAGGATCTTAGAAAGAACCAGTTGATTACGATTGATGGCAAGGTGATGGCCGTCGCGTTCATGGCAAACGCCCAGCATCTGGTCTATCGCAAGGATATCCTGGAAGAGGCCGGCCTCGAGCCACCCAAGACCTATGAGGAAATGCTGGAGGCAGCCAAAGTTATCCGGGACAAGGGCCTGGTCCAGAACCCAATCGGCGGCGCCTACAAGGCAGGTTGGAACCTCGCTCAGGAGTTTAACAACATGCTTCTGGGTTTCGGCGGCACCCACTTCAAGGAGGGAACCGCTGAACCGAATGTAAACAGCGAAGCTGGTGTCAAGGCGCTCGAAATGATGAAGGCGCTCTCCGAATATATGAATCCGGATTTTCTTACCCACGATTCAAACGCAACCAATGCCGAATTTAGAGCTGGCAATGTCGCACTGATGAACATGTGGGGCAGCCGCGCCGCCACGCTAACTACCGCCGACGGCGTCCCGCAGGAGGTAATTGACGGATTCGCGATTGCTGCCCCAATGACGGTTGGTGGCGGTTCCACACCAGCTTCAACCCTGTGGTGGGACGGCTGGACAGTGGCAAAGAACGTTAGTGACGCGGAGGCAGAAGCAACCTTCATTGCGCTTAAAAATGGAATTCGTCCTGAAATCCTGTCTGATCCTGAAATCGCAAAACAGGCAGTTTGGCTGATCGAGGGCTACGAGCCTACACCTGCAGCAACCGGCGTGTTCGATGCGGCAAACATGGGAACCATACCCTATCCGATGCTGCCTTATATGGGCCTGATGCATACCGCGCTCGGCAATGAGCTTGCCGACTTCATGCAAGGCAAGGAAAGCGCTGAACAGGCACTCGCCGATGTCGAAGCGGCCTATACCGCCGCCGCGAAGGAAAAAGGCTTCCTCTGATCATCAACACGGGTGAGGGAATCCTTCCCTCACCCGGTCAACCGACACGGCCAATCCTATGAAACACCGCACCTTCTTCTGGTTTTTCCTGCCGACAGGACTGGCAATGCTGTTATTCATTGCAGCGCCGATCGTGTCGGTTGTCATCCAGTCGTTTTTCACCCCTCACGAGGCAGTGCTCGTGACCGTGGAGAATTGCGGTCCATTCGGGTGCAAGGAAGAAACGACCATCGATCAGGACGCGACGCGGGAATTGCGTGAGGCAAAACCGCTTGGGCGTTTCGTCTGGTTCGACATATACACCGATCGTGGCCATCTGGCTTTCGGTGAAGTCGCTGAGGCCTGGAGTTCTTCAGATAGTTATGGCGCATTCTTCTCGAAACTCGGTAACCTCCCATTCTACCGGGCGATGGCATTCACACTCACCTACACATTCGTGGTGACGCCGCTTCTGATTATTCTGGGTCTGATGATCGCACTGGCAGTAAATTCGCTGCATCGACATCTCAAGGGGCTGGTGATTTTCTTTTCGCTGCTACCGATGATTGTCTCGCCGCTGATCGGCTCGCTGGTCCTGTTCTGGATGCTCGATAGCCGGGGCATTCTGGGTTCTGCCATACAATATCTGGCCGACGATCCAAATCTCTCCCTGAAAGCTTCAACACCGCTCACCTGGATCATGTTGATTGTATACGGAGTATGGAACTCAGCCCCATTTGCGTTCGTTGTCTTCTATGCCGGACTTCAGACTCTTCCACAGGATCAGATAGAAGCAGCACAGATTGATGGCGCAACACGTTGGGACCGGGTTCGTTATGTCGTCATCCCGCATCTGATGCCACTTGTGACTTTCGTGGCGCTGATCCAGCTAATGGATAATTTCCGTGTCTTCGAACCGATTGTCGGGTTCAATGCGGAGGCTCATGCAACCTCCCTTAGCTGGTTCATCTTCAGCGATCTCGGGGGCGAGACCCGTCAGCTTTCTGCTGCTTCGGCTACCTCCGTCATGACCATACTTGGCGTGGCCATTCTTCTGTCGCCGGTGCTGATCCGTACCTGGCGCGACTTCAAGGCGAAAAAATAATGGCTTCACGCGCACAAAAAACCCCGGCTTCCGTCTTTCTGTTATCCAACGGGTTCGTCATCTTCTGGCTGATCGCGGCAGCATTTCCATTCTTCTGGACATTGTGGGGTTCGTTCAAGGTCGAGCTCGATTTCTTCTCGATCGCAGACTGGACCAACGCTCTGACTGGCCGCAACACCGAGGCAACCTATGGCGAACCGTTTACCGGCGCCGGCTATTATGGTGCCTGGGTCCAGGAAAATTTCTGGCGGCCGGCCATCAACACCTTCATCGTGTGTTTCTTTGTCGTGTGCACGTCTCTGACCATCGGAACCCTTGGTGGTTACGCTTTGTCGCGGTCGGGATATCGCTACACGTTCTGGCTTTTGATCATCGCCCTGATTTTCCGGGCAATGCCGCCGATCACCCTCGTGGCAGGCTACCTTCTGCCATTCTTTGAGTGGAATCTCTGGGGCATTCTGCCAACCACCATCATCGTGCTTGTCGCGATCAACCAGCCGTTTACGCTCTGGATGCTGCACTCCTTCTTCCAGAGCATTCCCAAGGAGCTTGACGAAAGTGCCAAGGTCGACGGGTGTACCCAGTTCCAGGCATTCCGCCATGTCATCATCCCCGTAATGTGGCCTGGTGTCATAACCACAGGTTTGTTCAGTTTCCTGCTCGCCTATAACGACTTTGCGGTGACCGCCATGCTGCTGTCCGAAAACAATCGGACCATGGTTCCCGAGATCGCGGCATTCCTCGGAACTACCTATACCGAGGGCAATGTAATGTTCGCCGTCGCTGCGGTGGTATCTGCAACCGTTCCATTGTTTATCCTGGTGATGTTCTTCCAGCGTCAGATTGTCAGCGGCCTGACCGCAGGGGCGGTGAAGGGATGAGGTTTCTAGTCAAACGGGCCGGCATTCGAAAGGTAAGGCAATGGCCGTCGAACATTTGAAGCGCTCCAAACCCGAAGCAGAAAAAGCGGAAGAAGACGCCAAGGTTCGTGCTGTTGTCGAACAGACGCTGGATGATATCCGCAAGCGTGGCGACGCGGCTGTTCGCGATCTTTCGCAGAAATTCGACAACTACGCGCCTGAAAGCTTTCGCCTGACGCAGTCCGAAATCGAGGCTGCGATGCAAAACGTGTCTGCGCGCGATATCGAAGATATCCGCTTTGCCCAGACCCAGATCCGGTCATTTGCCGAAGCCCAGCGCGCTTCCATGACCGATATCGAGGTGGAAACCCTGCCGGGCGTAATTCTGGGCCATCGTAACATTCCGGTTCAATCGGTTGGCTGCTATGTGCCGGGCGGCAAATTCCCGATGGTGGCATCAGCCCATATGTCGGTGCTCACCGCTTCGGTTGCCGGTGTCCCGCGCATTGTTGCCGCAGCACCACCAGTTGATGGCAAGCCGCATCCGGCAATTGTCGCAGCCATGCAGATGGGCGGCGCTCACGAAATCTATGTGCTGGGTGGTATTCAGGCGGTTGGTGCGATGGCAATCGGGACCGAAACCATCAAGCCGGTCGACATGCTGGTTGGTCCGGGCAATGCGTTTGTCGCCGAAGCCAAACGTCAATTATTCGGTCAGGTCGGGATTGATCTCCTCGCCGGTCCGACCGAAACAATGGTCATCGCCGACGAAACGGTGGACGCGGAACTCTGTGCCACCGATCTGCTTGGCCAGGCCGAGCACGGCTACAACTCACCTGCCTGCCTTATCACCAATTCCCGCAAACTGGCCGAAGCCACAATGTCGGAAATCGAACGCTTGTTGGGCGTCCTTCCAACCGCAGAAACGGCATCCATAAGCTGGCGGGATTATGGTGATGTGATTCTGTGTGACACCTATGAAGAGATGCTGCAGGTTGCCAATGACATGGCCTATGAGCATGTGCAGGTGATGACCGACCGCGATGACTGGTTCCTGGAGAACCTGCATTCCTATGGCGCACTGTTCCTGGGACCACGCACCAATGTTGCCAATGGCGACAAGGTCATCGGCACCAACCACACATTGCCGACGAAGAAGGCCGGCCGTTACACCGGCGGATTATGGGTCGGCAAATTTCTGAAAACACATTCCTACCAGAAGGTGACAACCGACGATGCAGCTGCAATGGTCGGCGAATACGGATCGCGGCTTTGCATGCTGGAAGGGTTTGTCGGCCATGCCGAACAGTGCAACATAAGGGTACGCCGATATGGCGGGCGCAATGTTCCCTATGGGGCTGCAGCCGAGCCCCTCGATGCAGCCGAGTAAGCTTTCTAAAATGGATCCTTCCCGGCTAAAAGAACTTTTTCAACCCTATCGGTTAGCTGGCCACACCTTCGCAGAAGATGCCATACGGGCGGTCATGTCTGAACTGTTTGTACCGCAGGCGTTGATCCACATGTGTCATCCTTTTGGAGATGTTGAAGGCCCGGGTGCATTTTTCGACATCTGTTACCGGCCTCTCCTGGAAGCCATGCCCGATCTGGAACGCCGGGATATGATCGTGATGGCGGGTCAAACTCCGGAAGGCCAGGATTGGATCGGTACCATGGGCAATTACATGGGCACCTTTGTTGCACCCTTTCTGGATATTCCACCAACCGGGCATCTGGCGCATATGCGCTTTCACGAATTCTTCCGGGTCGTCGATGGCCGCATCACCGAAATACAGGCAATCTGGGATATTCCGGAATTGATGATGCAGGCGGATGCCTGGCCAATGACCCGGCAGCTTGGCGCGTTTATCTGCACGCCGGCACCCATGCCCTGCGACGGTCTGGATATCTCCGGAGATGGCAGAGATGCACAGGAACACGTCATCGGGATGCTGACCGATCTGTGCCGTCATCCGGCAGAAGGCGGACCGGAAATCATGCAGCTGGAAAAATACTGGCATCCGCGGTTCAACTGGTACGGACCAGCTGGTATCGGAACTGCCCGTGGAGTTGCCGGGTTTCGCAACTGGCATCAGATTCCGTTTCTGCGCGCCATGCCGGATCGCAAGCTTGATGCCAAGGGCGATCTTATGTCCAATTGGTTCGCCGAAGGAGACTATGTCTGTGAAACCGGCTGGCCGAATATGCGTCTGACACTGACCGGCGATGGCTGGATGGGCATTGCGCCTTCTGGCAAGGAAATAACATTGCGCAGTCTCGATTTCTGGCGGCTCGAAAATGGCCTCATCCGGGAAAACTGGGTGCTGGTCGATATACTGGACATGTATCGCCAGATCGGAGTCGATGTCTTTGCGCGTCTGCGCGAGTTCAACAAGGCACGGGTGCCGGGGCGGCCGGCATTTCCAATGGAGGTCGCATGATCGAGTTACCCAGGACACCATCCTCCCGGCTTGATGGAAAGCGTGCTCTGGTGGTCGGAGCCTCCTCCGGCATCGGCCTTGGTTGTGCCGTCGCCATGGCAGAGGCCGGAGCGCATGTCACGCTGAGTGCCAGGCGTGCCGAGCGGCTGGAGGAGATTTCCCAAACCATGGCCGAAAAGGGCTGGAACGCTTCGGTGCTGTCGCTTGATGCGGCAGATGTCGAAGCTACCGAAGCTGCAGTTTCTGCCTCGGAACCTTTTGACATCCTGCTCAACGCCGCAGGTCTGGCCCGCCATTCGCCGGCATTGAAGACGGAAGTCGACGACTATAACGCCGTTATGAACATCAATGTTCGTGGCGCATATTTCCTCGCAAGGGCCGTTGCGGGCAAACTAATCGAAGCAGGCCGCAGCGGTTCCATCATCACCATTTCCTCACAGATGGGCCTTGTCGGCGGACAGGACCGGGCGGTCTATTGCGCCTCCAAACATGCCGTTGAAGGATTTACCAAGGCAATGGCGATTGAATGGGGCAAGCATGGTATTCGCATCAACACAATATGCCCGACCTTCATCCGGACCGAACTGACCAAGGCGACATTTGAGGATCCCGACAAGCGCAGCTGGATCGAGGAAAAGATCAAGCTTTCCCGGACCGGGGAAGTCGAGGACATCATGGGTGCTGCTGTTTATCTGGCTTCCGATGCGTCCGCCCTGGTGACCGGCACTTCGCTCGTAATCGACGGAGGCTGGACGGCAGACTGATGGCATTGTCAAAGGCAACATCCCTGGAAGTGGCCATCCGTGCCGGTGTGAGCCGGTCCGCCGTAAGCCGCGTCTTCACGCCCGGCGCTTCGGCATCCGAAAAGACGGTAGAAAAAGTTCGCAAGGCAGCAAAGGAATTGGGCTACAGACCAAACATTCTCGCCCGGGCGATGGTCTCCGGCAAAAGCAGGATAATCGGACTGGTAGTTGCCTATCTGGAAAACCAGTTCTATCCGATTGCACTCGAACTTCTATCCAATGCCCTGCAGGAACGTGGCTATCATATCCTGATCTTTACGGCGCAAAACTCTGAGCTGGGCGTGGAGAAGGTTATGCAGGACCTGATGGATTACCAGGTTGATGGCATCATCGCGGCTTCAGTTTCGTTGAGTTCAGATCTGGCCCGCCGCGCACAGAGTTCTGGTATCCCGGTTGTCCTGTTCAACCGCGGGCAGGACGGTACAGATTTTACCAATGTGACCTCGGATAATATGCAGGGCGGCCGCAAGGTCGGTGAATTCCTGCTGGCAGGCGGGCACAAGAAAATCGCCCATATTGCCGGCTGGCAGGGCAGCACGACAGGGCGCGATCGCAAGCTTGGCTTCCTGTCTGTCCTGGAGGAACAAGGTGTCGAACCCTTTGCTGTAGTCGATGGAATGTATAAACGCGATGTCGCCATGAAATGCACGCGCCACCTGCTGCGGGGAAGCGAAAAACCCGACGCAATTTTCGTCGGCAATGATCACATGGCTTTTGGGGTGATCGAGGAAATACGTGCTTTCGGCATGCAGCCCGGCAAGCATATTTCGATTGTGGGATATGACGATGTACCGCTTGCCGGTTGGGGAACGTTTGACCTGACGACTGTCCGTCAACCGGTCAATCGCATGGTCGAGGCCGCAGTCGACAGGCTGCTCACTCGCATTGACCAACCCGAAACCCCTGTCGGCTCGATTCTGATCGACGGGGATTTGATCCTGCGCGGCTCTGCCCGCATACCGGAGAAGTGGACGCATGAAGGGCTTTGATTCCAGATTTGTCGATTTCCCCGACTACATCCTCAAGATCACCAGGGAGATCTGGGAAGATCGGGGTATCGCAACCCTGCACGATTATTACGCCCCTGATATCATCGTGCGGACGCCGGCTTCCGTGGTCGTCGGGAATGAAGGCGTTATCGCCGCAACGCTGGCAACCCTGGCAGAGTTTCCAGACCGCCAATTGCTTGGTGAAGACGTCATCTGGTCCGGCACACCCGAAACCGGCATGCTGTCGTCACATCGCATCATCTCTACCGCAACGCATGCAGGCGACGG
>JBCCEP010000127.1:0-10120 GCA_039030215.1 Pseudomonadota bacterium | reverse complement strand
GGAACTTTTGGTGTGACCGGGCAGGTCGACCCGTTCCCCGACGAATTGGTCCAGCGACTGGAAACCCATGATTTTGATCGGGTGAAAGTACTGATCTGGAGAAATCGTGATCTTGATTTTTCTTCATTGAATGATCTTCGGGCTTCGCTTGAGCGCCCGTCCGATCAACGAATGTTGATGAAGTCCTTTCCTGCGGCCGATCTGGTTGCGCTGGACAACCTTTCGAAAGTGGAGCCGATCGCAGATGCATGCAGCGATTCCACACAAGTGCAATTGCTGTGGGATGTTTGTCAGATACCGGATTATCGGCGCATCTCACCGGGAGAACATGCCGAGTTGTTGAGAAACATATTCCTTGACCTGGTTTCCTCCGGATCAATCAATGAGGATTGGTTCGCCGATCAGATTGGTCGCACAGACAGAACGGATGGCGATATAGACATATTATCGGCACGCATTGCACATATACGGACCTGGACCTATCTTTCACATCGCGCCGGCTGGCTTGCCGATCCTGTCCATTGGCAGGAGAAGACACGGGACATTGAGGATCGTCTATCGGATGCACTGCACCAGAACTTGACGAAACGTTTCATAGATCGAAGGACAAGCGTATTGATGAAGCGCTTGCGGGAAAATGCAATGCTGGAAGCAGAAATCAGCCCTGAAGGAGATGTGGTCGTTGAAGGCCATCATGTCGGTAAACTGGAGGGTTTCAGATTTACGGCAGATACCGTGGCAACCGGCGCAGATGCCAAGGCTGCTGCAAACGCTGCGGCCAAGGCATTGGCAACTGAAATATCCAAACGCGCAGAGCGCCTTTCCTCAGCTCCAAACGGAGACTTCGCGCTTGGATCAGACGGGACGCTCAGATGGCTCGGCGTACCGGTCGGAAAACTGGCGAGCACGGACGATGTTCTGAAACCTAAAGTGACAATTCTCGCGGATGAACAGCTTACGGGCAACCATCGTGACATGGTGCAACAACACCTTGACCGATGGCTGTCAAACCACATCGAAACCGTGTTGAAACCGCTGGTGGATTTACCTGCAGACGAGGCACTGACCGGTACTTCGCGCGGCGTTGCATTTCGCATAGTTGAACAATTGGGTTCCGTCGACCGTCGGGAAATATCATCCGAAGTGCAGGGCCTCGATCAGGATATGCGGGCAAAAATTCGCCGTCACGGTGTCCGTTTTGGCGCCTACAGCATTTTTGTTCCCGCACTTCTCAAACCAGGCTCAGCCGAGTTGATCTGCCTGCTCTGGGGACTGAAGGACAATCGTCTCGATGCGCCGGGCCTCACCGAAATACCCAATATGTCCGCTGCGGGTAGGACATCCTTCCCGGTGGATAGGGAGATTGATCCGGAAATCTACCGCCTTTGTGGTTTTCGCCTCTTGGGCGACAAGGCAGTGAGGATCGACATTCTGGAGCGACTGGCAGACCTTATCAGGCCGGCAGTGTCCTGGCGTGTCGGTGATGATGCCCCACCCCCTGACGGCGCCATTGGAAATCGTACATTCTACGTGACTCCGGCTATGCTCTCATTTCTGGGCGCAACCCACGCCGACATGGAAAAGGTCCTCAAGGATCTTGGATATCGCGGCGAAACGAAGTCGCTTGAGGAGTTCGAAAAACTGAAGCCAGTTCAGACAACGGACAAACCGGCCGAAAATCCATCAGAAACCATGCCGGAGCCAGCGGCGGCCGCGCAGGAGGCAAATTCGGAACCTGCTCAACAATCATCAGAGCAACAAGCCGATTCATCACAAACCGAAGCCACAAAGCCGACCGAACAAGAACCGGTGCCGGTAGCAGTATCTGGAAATACAGATGCGGACGGCGATTCGGAGCCTGAGATTGCCAGGACCGTTACGATTTGGCGCACACCGCGTCCTGAACGGACCGGATTCCGGAAACAAGGCACTGGCAAAGGCGCAGCCGCGAACGGGAATGCTGGCGTAAATGCCGGTAATCGAACGCCCTCCGGCAACAAAAGGGGCGGCAAGGCAAATCGAGGCAAACAGTTCCGGACCCATCATGAAAAGGCCAAAACCGGATCAGGTGGCAAACCAAGACCGGAAAGACGCGAAAAACGGATTGATCCAGATTCACCGTTTGCCAAATTGATGGATTTGAAAAAACAGCTTGAAAAGGACGATGGCTGAAAATTCAATTCGCATAGACAAATGGCTTTGGCATGCGCGGGTTGTGAAAACGCGTTCGCTTTCTCAGAAATTGGTGTTGGCCGGAAAGGTCCGGGTCAATCGCGAAAAGACGGTCTCCGCAAGCAGACAGGTCAAACCCGGCGACGTATTGACAATTACGTTGGACCGACAAATTTGTGTTTATGAGATTGCGGCGATTGGACATCGGCGCGGGCCGTATTCTGAGGCCTGCAAATTATACATCGATCATTCTCCGCCCGCGCAAAAAACCGGTTCCAATCATGAGCATCCTTCGCCACAAAAACGGCCAGACAGACGCCAAAGACGCGCGCTGGCGGAATTGCGGGGCAAGATAATCTGACCAGGACCTGCATTTTGGAATTAGTTTGCCGTTGGTGTCGTGCCATGCAGCAAATCGTCCTTGAAGACACCTTGCAAAAAAGCTACCCAACGGACTTACCGGCAAATATCCGGAGAGATTGAATGACCTACATCGTCGATGACAAGTGCATCAAATGCAAATATATGGACTGCGTAGAAGTCTGCCCTGTGGACTGCTTCTATGAAGGCGAAAACATGCTGGTCATTCATCCAGACGAATGTATCGATTGCGGCGTATGTGAACCTGAATGCCCTGCCGATGCAATCAAGCCGGATACCGAACCCGGCCTTGATAAATGGCTGCAAATTAACGCCGAATACGCAGAAAAGTGGCCAAACATTACCATCAAGCGAGAACCGGCTGCTGATGCCGAGGAGTTTGACGGCGTAGAAGATAAGTTCGAGAAGTACTTTTCACCCGAGCCTGGTCAGGGCGACTGATTGCCACCACTCGAGGTGTTGGCCGGGAAATTTATCATTTCGCAGTTTTCAGTGAAGGTTGGTCTAAGGAAATCGCATGACTAGCGAAACAGGTACGGTTCACAAGGGTAGTTGCAGGTGCGGTCAGGTTGAATTTCAGGCAAAATGTGCACCGCTTATCACGATGACATGTCATTGCCTCCGATGAATGAATTCCCCGATCTGCTTGCAGAGTTCGCCAATTGGTATTCGAAGTCTCAATAAAAAACTGTAGTATGGATCTTGTTTCAGCTGCGGTGTCATTTGCTACCGCTTCGCAATTGCGGGAAGAAATTGATTTTTCCCGCAAAATACCTTATATTGTTCCGTAACGGTCAAAGAGGCCATCGGACATCCGTCCAGAAACGAAATTCGAAGGATCCCCATCCCGTATTGATAGCTTCGATGGCATAGTCTCTACCTAAGTCCCTGCCGCCTTGCTGAACAGTACAGAATTTACGATGGGATCAAGTAAAGCTTGGGCATTGGAACCCTTATGGCGCAATCCGGCGGGGTGATGATGGGCTTTGCATGCGAATTCTTCCTGGCATTGGTAATCTGGTCGTATCTGACAGCCGTTAAGGGTTTAACTAGGAGTGCGTAAGAATATGGCAACGCCAAAAAAAACCACACAACGTCACGGTTATAAGATCGGTGAGTACATAGTTTATCCGGCACATGGTGTTGGCCAAATTACCGCAATTGAAGAACAGGAAGTTGCCGGGCACACGCTCGAACTGTTCGTTGTGGAATTTGAACAGGATAAATTGACGCTGCGCGTTCCGGTCGCAAAAATTGTTTCTGCAGGCATGCGGAAACTTTCCGAAACTCCAGCGATCGAGAAAGCCTTGAAAACCGTACAAGGCCGCGCGCGTGTTAAGCGCACAATGTGGAGCAGACGCGCCCAGGAATACGAAGCGAAGATAAATTCCGGCGATCTGATTGCCATCTCTGAAGTCGTTCGTGACCTGTTCCGTTCGGAAAATCAGCCTGAACAGTCCTATTCGGAACGTCAGCTTTATGAGGCGGCCTTGGATAGAATGGCTAGGGAAATCTCATCCGTAAACAAGATTTCTGCTACAGAAGCGGTTGTTTTGATTGAGAAAAATCTGGCGAAAGGCCCTAAACGAGGTGTCAAACCCGAAGATGATCAACAGGTTGAAGCTGCCTGATTATTCCGTCTCGATAATGCATACCAAGACCCGGCACCACAAAGTGTCGGGTTTTTTATTCACGTCGAGGTGAGAAACTGTTACCGGCAACAACCAATCCAACGTCAACTAACTTGCGTATAGTGTTACGGAAAGGATGAGTTGGATGAGCACTGACAACTATGCCGGAAACAAAATGATGCGGGCGGCGATTTCCGCTCCTTACCTGGAACGGGATGAGGAACATCAACTCGCATTGCGTTGGTCCGAAGATCAGGATCAGGAAGCCCTTCACAAACTGACATCTGCCCATATGAGACTGGTGATCTCGGTCGCAGCGAAATTTCGCAGATATTCGATATCAATGAGCGACCTGATACAGGAAGGTCACATAGGACTATTGGAGGCGGCAGCGCGGTTTGATCCGCACCGCGAGGTACGGTTCTCCACCTACGCAACCTGGTGGATACGCGCCTCGATCCAGGATTTTATCCTGAGAAACTGGTCAATTGTACGCGGTGGAACTTCTTCAAGCCAAAAATCTCTGTTTTTCAACTTGAGGCGTTTGCGCGCGAAGATTGCCAGCACCGGCGAGCCAACCAGTTCCCACGAGCTCTACATCAAACTTTCCGATGCGATTGGCGTGTCAGTTGCAGATGTCGCGACGATGGACGCACGCCTTTCAGGTTCCGACATGTCTTTGAACATGACCGTCTCGGATGAATCTGAATCCGGCAACGAACGTCAGGATTATCTGGTCGACGAAGCACCGCTACCCGATGCCACGGCGGAAAATCTAATTGATACAGAACGGCGGCATGAATGGCTGAATGATGCGATGGAAGTGCTCAACGAACGCGAACGGCTGATTATTCAACGCCGCCGGTTGAGTGAATCCGGCGCGACGCTCGAGGAACTGGGTGGCAAACTTGGAATTTCCAAGGAACGTGTCCGCCAGATTGAAAGCCGCGCATTGGAAAAATTACGCACCGCGTTGACCAATTCGAATAATGGATGGGCGGGCGCATTTGCTTCCTGAAGATCAACGAGATCATCAGGGAAGAAGCGCAAATTGATCGATGACAGACACCCGTGGCTTCGGCTAGCTGTCGGTAACAATCTTCACTTTTGATCCCGGTTCAAGCGTGGCACCCGGGCCCAACCCATTAATGAGGTTGAAGACCCGTAAGCCGGAATTGCCGACCTTCATTCGCGAAGCCATCGTTCCAATATTGTCAGTCGGTGAGACTGTCACAATCTTCAACCGTAGCGGTGCAAGACTGGCGCGCTCGGTTTCGGTCAATTTCCTGAAACTGTTTGTAATGGCTTCCGAAATTTCGACCGGGTCCTCAGATCCGGCTGGAACTGCTGTGATAAAGCGATAGACCTGCGTTCCGGTTTGGATGATCTTGATCCTGAACTGCCACCCTTCCGCCAATGCATCGGCATAGGCAAATTTCAGGCCGTTATCAGAAACCCCCTCGCCAATGGTTTCCGGCAACAATCCGTTGATCCAGCCACTTTTCAGATAGTCCTTCAAGGATTGCCATCTCCCGATCACGGCTGCATCAAACCGCGTGGCAGCTTCGCCGGGACCAGTGATGATAACCGCCTTTGGCTGGTTATCTATTCTGGCTTCGTCTGGAACTGAAAATGTAATACCAAGCCCGGAATGCGAGAAACTCTGTCCCCGAACAAATCCCTCATCGGCAGTATCACCGTAAAGAAGTCCATTAATCCCCCTCAGATAACGTTCCCTGTCAGCTTCCCCGACACCAGGGGAGCCAAAGAAACGTGCATGCCGTTTTGCCAGTTCAATGCGCTGGGGCGTAGTCGGATGGCTGGACATGAACGAGTTCTCATCAAGTTTTGCCGAACTGCCCTGTTTGAAATTCTGGTAGGCCTGCATGGTTCGAAGAAACCGGGCCGATCCATATGGATCATAGCCGGCTCTACCGATCATCCTGATTCCAATTGCGTCTGCCTGGAGTTCCTGTTCGCGCGAAAAATCTGCGATTTGAAGCTGATTTGCAGCAAGCGCAACACGCGCTGCAAGCGTATCCCCAAGCACTTCGTTGACGACTTCCTCTCCAACCTGGTTCCCGGTCAGCTTTTCCTGCCGGATTATTGCATGATTGGCTGTCACATGCGCCATTTCATGCGCAATTACAGCGGCAAGCTCGGAGGAATCATTGGCAAGTGCAAGAAGACCACGAGTCAGGTACAGATACCCGCCCGGCAGGGCAAATGCGTTGACTTTAGGCGTATCCAGAACAGTGACTTTGTAAATTCTGCCTGGATCATCCGACACCGAAACCAAACGGCCGACAATGACCGCAAGCATGTTTTGGGCATCACGGTTTGTATACTCGCCGCCATATTTTGCCAGCACCAGCGGATGTTCGCGGGCACCGATTTCCTCTTGCGGGTCATCCGGACGAACAAAGCTCGTAGTAAGAATCGGCTCTGTCTTGACACTCTCCAGACCAGCAAGCAGACAGCCCTGCAAAATTAGAGCGCACAAAAACAGGCTAAGTGCCCGTTGCGGCACACAACCTCTTAGGCGCTGGATAATTGCGCTGATCTTTGCATTAGCCTGCAATAACAACTGGCCTCGTTACAGTTTATCTGCATTCGGCGATAGCCGATTGTTTTGATTATCAGATTTTGGCGTCGAAATTAAGGATTAATATTCTGCTGACCGCTCTCGGGACGGCCAATCGAATGATAATTGATATCTCTGCCTGAAATTTCATCAAGCGGATAGATGTTTCGAAGATCCACCAGCGTATTTTCATTGAGACTGGAAGCAACACGATCGAGATCGAGCGCCCGGAACTGATCCCACTCCGTCAGGATTACCGCAATATCCGATCCCTCAATGCAATCATAGGCGCCATTGCAATAGGTTACATCTTCCAGCAATTTTCCGGCTTCGTTCATGCCTTCCGGATCAAATGCCCGAATGGAGGCTCCCAGCGCTTGCAATCCCGGGATTATGACCAGGCTGGGGGCATCCCGCATGTCATCCGTATTGGGTTTGAAAGTCAGACCCAAAATCGAAATTACTTTCCCGGAGACATCACCGCCTGCCGCTTCGACAATTCGATCGACCATCGATTTCTTGCGATTGTCATTGGACTTTATCACGCTGTCGACAATCGTGATCGGTGTGTCAGCATCTTGTGCTGTCTTTGAGAGCGCAAGCGTGTCTTTTGGAAAGCACGAACCACCATAGCCGGGACCGGCATGCAGGAACTTGCCGCCAATCCGATTGTCCAGACCAATTCCCCGGGCAATCTGTTGCACATCAGCGCCAACCGCATCACACAGATCCGAAATTTCGTTGATGAAGCCGATCTTGACTGCCAGAAATGCATTGGCCGCGTATTTGATCAGCTCAGCGGTGCGTCGTCCCGTGACCACCATAGGGGTCTCGTTGAGATATAACGGCCGATAGAGCTCGCGCAGGGCGGCAACCGCACGCTCACTTTCCGCGCCGACGACAATCCGGTCCGGCCGTTTGAAGTCACTGATCGCTGCACCTTCGCGCAGAAATTCGGGATTCGAAGCAACATCAAATTCTGCCTCAGGCGCAACTCTGGAGATGATCGCTTCAACTTCGTCTCCTGTTCCAACAGGCACCGTCGACTTTGTAACAATCACCGTATAGCCGTCCAACAGCCCGGCAATTTCTTCTGCCGCTGCGTAAACATAGGATAGGTCAGCATGGCCGTCCCCGCGCCTTGCCGGTGTTCCAACCGCGATGAACACAATGTCCGCCGAGGCAATGGCATCGGAAGCTTCAGTGGTAAAGAAAAGGCGGTTTTCCTCCACATTGCTGGCAACCAGCAGATCCAGTCCAGGCTCGAATATCGGTATTTCGCCTTGCTTCAGGGCTCCGATCTTCGCACTGTCCTTGTCGATGCAGATAACCTCATGGCCAAAATCTGCAAAACAGGCACCCGAAACCAGTCCGACATAGCCGGTACCAATCATGGCAACACGCATGGAAATCTCCTGAAATATAGAAGAATTGCGACAGATAATTGATTATTGCGCCGCAAGACAAATTTCAGATTGTCACTACAAAACGAAACCGGCAAGTGCAACCGCAGGAACAAAAATCATCATTATTTTTCGCGAATGAATCTCAAGGATCGAGCGCTACAGGGAGCATTCTTCCAGGGAACAGGGAACAGGGAACATTCACCAAATACAGCACGCAAAGGACAAATTCCAACATTTGAAGTACATTGGGCATTTGATATCACCAAAATATGGCCCCGCAGCTCATCAGAATGGAGTGACAGATTCAAGAACTACGGTGCTTTTCATAGCCGACTTGCCGGCCGGCATTCCGCAGTCATGCTTGCCAATCATGGGCCTGTGGTCGCCAGTAAGAGCCTGGAAGCCTCATGCAACGCAATTGAGGAGCTCGAGAGCACAGCCCGCCTCGCGTTGTTAACACGTGGCCTTTCGCCAAGGATTTTAACTGCGATGCAAATCGAAGCAGTCGTTACCAAATTTGATGTAGAGTGGGACTAATGAAATTCTCTGCCAATCTTGGATTTTTGTGGACCAATTGTCCATTGCCGGAAGCAATTTTTGCTGCCAAAGCCGCTGGCTTTGACGCAGTCGAATGTCATTGGCCTTATGATGTGCCCGCCGACGAGGTTGCTCGCGCGTTAAATGACACTGGCCTTCCGATGTTGGGCCTAAACACGATCCGCGGCGAACCCGGCGAAAATGGCCTTTCTGCCATTCCCGGAAGATCGGGACAAGCGCGTTCTGCAATCGATCAAGCGCTGGAATATGCATCGAAAGTCGGCGCAAAAAACGTACATGTCATGGCCGGCTACTCAAATGGGCAAGATGCGCAGGAAACGTTTTGTGAAAATTTGGAATACGCAGCCAAAATGGCACTGCCTAATGGGATCAACATACTGATCGAACCGCTCAATCAATTTGATGCACCCGGCTATTTTCTAAGAAATACCGATCAGGCAATTTCAATTATCAAGCAGATAGCAGCTCCAAATTTGAAATTGATGTTTGATTGCTATCACGTCCAGCGGACCGAAGGGGATCTGACCCATCGATTGGCGCTGCTAATGCCGTTTATCGGCCATATCCAGTTTGCTTCTGTTCCCGACCGTGGACCGCCTGACCAGGGCGAAGTAAATTACGGGCATGTATTTTCCGAGATCATAGCTCTGGGCTACGAAATGCCATTAGGCGCTGAATACAAGCCGGTCGGCGCAGTGGAGGATAGCCTGGATTGGATGACAGAATATTCTGGAAACAGGAAAGAGTAAGAAATGTTCTACGGTGAAATCGAAGGTACCGGTTTTGAAGTGATCGAACCGGAATTTGCAAACTGCTTCGTTGGTCATGCACGTGTCGAACGGCTTTGGTCAGGTGCACGCTGGTCGGAAGGTCCAGCCTGGTTTCCCGCTGGGCGGTATTTGCTCTGGTCCGATATTCCCAATAACCGCATGTTGCGGTGGGACGAAACCGACGGTTCTGTGTCAGTTTTTCGAGACCCGTCAAACAACTCAAATGGTAACACAACAGATTTCGAGGGACGGCTTCAGTCTGTTGCAAGAATCATCAAGCAAACCAACCACCCTCCTTCACCCGGAATTTAAGTATCTTAGATATCAACACTGTCTGCCAACTGGTTACAAGTCTGGAGGACCTTTTCAAAGATCCCTCCTCCAGAGCATTTCTACGTACTGCTCCTTGAAGACACTGCACTCATATTGGAGAGAGCGCCTGCAGCTCCATACGAAGCAGACTTTTAGCAAACAAATTCTATATCAACGAAAACGCATTTTCTTTGAAATATTTGGATCAAATCAGTATTGTGAGCCAGCGGCCGGATTGCACTCCCCGTAGCTCAGTAGGATAGAGCACAGGATTCCTAATCACATGATCTATATCTTATATTTTCC
>JBCCEP010000126.1:0-10126 GCA_039030215.1 Pseudomonadota bacterium | reverse complement strand
CAGTTACCTGGATCCAAATTATTTGGTTGGATTGTGATGCTACCTTGGCTGACTGATGATAACCACACCCGCTGCTTTGGCCTCCTCCAATAGCGTGGTTTCCTCACGTCTGTGAAGGTTGTCTGGTTGGAGAGAGAAGACCTCCACTACAAGCTGTAGTTTCATTTGGAAGGTAGCCATGGACGTATGTGCCTTCCACCGTTCCTCCTCGCCATGCTTACATCTAACCCAGAGTGCGGCCGCAATGTCATGGGCAGAATTGTTGGAGCCGACAACGATTGCTTTTTTGCCTTTATAGGTGTCCGGTCCGGGATGTTTCGAGGAATGATGTTGATCCCCCTTGAACTTGTCGGCACCTGGAAAGGACGGCACATTTGCCTTGCCGGACATTCCGGTGGCCATGATGAGCTGCTTGGGCTTCAGGATGACTTCTTCGCCATCCCGGTCAATGACGACTGTCCATTCCTTGGTGCTCTCGTCATAACTGGCTGATTTGGCTTCCGCGCGGGTCCAGTAGTTCAGCTCCATTACCTTGGTGTACATTTCAAGCCAGTCGCCGATCTTGTCTTTTGGGCTGAAGATTGGCCAGTTTTCAGGAAATTTGATGTATGGGAGGTGGTCGTACCAGACCGGATCATGCAGGCACAGTGATTTATAGCGATTACGCCAACTGTCGCCGGGTCGATCATTTTTCTCGACAATAATGGTCGGCACACCAAGCTGACGAAGCCGCGCTCCAAGGCCGATCGCTCCCTGGCCACCGCCGATAATGACGCAATAGGGCTGTGTCTCGTAGCCAAGCTCGGCCGTTTCCTGTTCGCGTTCTTCTTTCCAGGTTGGTCGGTTTTTTCCAGCGCCATGTTTTGCACCCAGCGGTCTGGCAAAACCCTTGGCTTCCTCGTGCCCCTTCAATTCGACCATGGATGTAAGAAGAGTCCAGATTTTCTCGTCCTTCAGACGGACCAGCCCGTAGCCGCGCGCAACCTCGGTTTCAAAACCAATCCACGCGGTAACCACGCCGCCTTCCTCGGTCGGCTCTTCTCCCTCCGCGACCTGCCAGCTTGTGGGCTTGGTTTTAGAAAGTTGATGCTCAAGCATGTCTCCAATTTCGTCCCGCCCCTCCATGGTTTTTATGTTCCAGGTGAAACTGACAAGATCCCGCCAATAGCAATCCTCTGCGAACATGTTCTTTACGGCAGCTATATCGCCAGCTTCCAGGGCATGACCAAATTCATCAAGAAAAGCCTGGGTCCTGCCCCTCAATGTGGTGTCGAGCATGTTTTTCCTCCCTATTAAAATCCCAGCCGTTGTGGATTTCCTAAGTGCAAGTAAAACCTATCCAAATTTGTCAGATTACAACAGCTATCTATCGGTGTAACAAATCCGACAGGTCAGATTGCAACACTTAATCCTCTCCCACTACGCTGGTATCATTCTGGACTTTTGCAGGCTTTGATTGGGTATCAAAATCACTTTTATGCGCAATTGGTTTGCGCTGAGCGTTCCCGCAGTGCGGCAGACATTGGTAATTCCGGTCACAACTGACCTTTTGACGAAACGACTGTTACCGGTGCTAAGCAGACATTCTAACGAGTCCGGTTTCAGCCCCGACATACCCCTCTCCTCCACACAGGATATTCCACCCTATTTTGGTGCTGCAGCTCGCTTCTTGTCACAGATTTTTCAGTCGGGAGTTCCGTTCGCCATGCTTCTCCTCTTCGGTTCCATTGGTCCGAACCGCGACTGGACATCCACAGAATACTTTCGGCTGACCGGAATTTTTGATCCATCTGCAACGTTGAGCCATAGTCGGCCATTATCACGATGAACTCCTTCGGCAGCAGAAAATGCAACCCAGTGACTTCTGTGAACCTGCATCCCGAGCTGGCCTGGCAGTTCCGAGACAATGTCGTTGAAACGATAAAGTACCATGCGGCTTTCCATGCTGCTCACCAATCGGACGTAATGCTCCTGTGCCTCAATGCGCAGGAGTTCACCGTTAAGCGGATGATCGAGGTGCCGCAAATATCCCTTATCAGAGGATAGTCTTGATGTACTCAGCGGCTCCTGTTCTGCAGGCAAGTCAGCCGCGCTCTTGTCTGCAGGCAAATTCGCCTGTTCGGGATCATGGCTCAAGCTCGTATTGGTTTGATTGAATGCATTGAAGAGTTTTGGAGCCGACAGGATCAAACACAACGCAAGGTGATTGTCGGACAAATATATTACTTCCAGGAAAAATGAACCAACTCTGCTATCGGTTGGAGTTTGCCCAACCGATGCGTCATCTTGCTGGCCCTCAAATGATATTGATCCATCAAGTTCCGGCAATCCAAGGATAAGATCCATGGCGGTGATCGACAGCACGAATGGAACGAGGCTGACAATTGCAGCAAGTAAAGAAGCCAGAAGTATATTTGACTTCAGGACAGGGATTCGGCTGATCAACTCGACAAAGGCAACAAAAAGACTGGCCTCGATCATGATGCGCACAACCCAATAGGCATAAAGGCCTGAGAGAGACCAGCCCTCGGGCCGTTGAACTTGCGTCGCGGCAATCAGGCACGCAGCAGCCAGTGCGAGAAACAGAATCTGAGCGGGATAGGTTCGGATCATCACGGAAGTTCAACAAGGTGAGTATGGTTTAATTGGCCGGTCATTTAAGAAGCATGAAATTTATCTATGCTAACCCATTAAATAATAAAGGACAAATTTGGATCGACTAGCATTTTGAGAAGTCGAGAAAAACATTTTCCCTGAAGTAAGAGTACCTTTTCTTTCCCCAGTCTCGCACTAATTTTTCGCTGTGAAGCGCCCCCGAAAATCTCGCCCGTATGTCGTGCTGTTTAGTCGGGATGACGGTTCGTTGGAATTGAATAGATGAAATCCATTGGAGATTGAAGATGAGCATCAAGGTAGAACTAACACGGCGGGCTGCGCTCTTGGGTGCCGGTAGCGCGATCGCGGGGGCAGGTCTTGCAACGACAAATGTTGCATTCGCGGCTGCAGACAAACAAGGGTCCATGACTGCTCCAGTCGCCCGATACGCTGTCGGCGATTTCGAAGTAAACACGCTTCTGGATGGGGCAGTAACTGTTGGTGAACCTCAAAAGACATTCGGTATGAATGTTGAACCTAATGCGTTCGTCGCACATTCCGACGATAACTTTATTCCGACCGATTCATTCAAGGCATATTTTACGCCGACATTGGTCAACACCGGCAACGAGCTGATCCTGTTCGATACCGGTGTCGGTGAAGGTGGCCGGCCAGCCCGCGGTAACATGCGGGCGGCACTCGGGAATGCAGGGTATACCCCCGAACAGGTCGACATCGTCGTCATCACACACTTGCATCCCGACCATATTGGTGGTCTGATGGAAGGTGGAGCCCCAACTTTTGCCAACGCTCGCTACGTGACTGCACAAAAGGAATATGACTTCTGGGCGGCCATGGACCAGGAAGCAAATGGCGTTACAAAATTGATGGCAAAAAATGTCAAACCCCTTGCGGAAAAGATGACGTTCTTGAACGAAGGTGGTTCCGTCACATCTGGCATAACCGCGATGGATGCACACGGTCACACGCCGGGTCATACCGTTTACATGCTCGAAAATAACGGACAGCAGCTTCTGCTGGCAGCAGACACAGCCAATCACTATGTCTGGTCGCTTGCACGCCCTGAGTGGGAAGTCCGCTTCGATATGGACAAGGAAGCAGCTGCTGCGACACGCAGATCCGTATTGGGAATGCTGGCCGCAGACAAGATTCCGTTCGTCGGATATCACATGCCATTTCCCGCTGTCGGTTATGTCGCAGTCGACGGCGACGGATACCGCTATGTCCCTGCTTCCTATCAGATGCACCTCTAAATCAAGATGCGCATGCAAGAAAAATGGCCGGCATTGCCGGCCATTCGCATTTCGTTCAGCTTACCAATTATACTACGAGCCTCAGTTTATTGAGGTAACTGGAGTGCGGATCTGCATTTGACGAAGTTTTCACGGGCGAACTCAGCATCCGCAAGGCTGCCAAGGGAACGACCGGGAAAGCCGCTCGATGCCCAAATGCACACGCCTTCGCAGGCACATCGATCACGCCGCGAGTGCGACGGCGTCTGCGCCGGCGGGCAATCGCAGCGGACATTTCGGATCAATTACGGTGCGCCAGATGGCCTGAACGACATCTTCCGGCTTTGTTGGTTCCATGGCTGCATTCTCATGAAATATGCTCATCACCTGAGCGACGAAGGGCTTGTAAGCTTCCGGCGTGTCGTCGGCTTGGCTCATTAGCGCCATCGCATTGCTGCCAAAACGGGTTGCCGGAGCCTGACCCGGCAGAACTAGATGTGTTCGAATGCCAAGCGGTGCAAGTTCAAGTGCGAGGCACTCGGTATAGGCATTAACGGCGGCCTTGCTGGCCGTGTAGACAGGAAGCAGTGCCAGCGGTTTCAGCGTCACGCTGGACGACACATTGACAATGACACCTTCTTTCTTCGCCCGCATCTGTGGCAACACAGCCCGGATCATCTCGAAACAACCGAACGTGTTGGTCTCAAATACTTTACGGACTATTTCCTCCGACGTTCCCTCAAAAGCCGATAGCCAGCCAATACCGGCATTGTTGACAAGTGCGTCAATCGGGCCTGCGGCTTCGACAGCCGAAACAATACTCTCGTTGTCAGTCACATCCAATTGCATCACGCGCAAGCTTTCCGAGGCAGGCAAAACGGAAGCATCCGGATTACGCATTGTTGCGACAACGGACCAGCCTTGATCGAGGAAAAAGCGGGCTGCTTCTAGTCCAAAGCCCGAGGAACATCCGGTTATCATGACGGTTTTCATGGCAGTATCTCCTTGTGTTGGATGATCCTTATTTTGACAGGCAAAATAGAACTTACTATAATGATTTATCGCTAATTTGTTATCTATAGTCCGAAATGTCTGACCCACTCTCTGAAATCATATCGCTTTTGCGGCCTCGCGCGCCCTATTCGAAACTGGTGGAAGCATCTGGTCCCTTCAGGGTACGCCGCGATGATGTAAATGAGGTGTTTTATTGCATGCTTCTCTCTGGCCGGGCCTGTCTCGAAGTCGATGGTAAATCACCGGTGGAATTGAGCACCGGTGATTTCGTATTGATCCCGGCCATTTCTCCGTTCACGCTAACCAGCATAGACCCTGCGCCATCTCCCGATCTCGTCAGTCAGCCGGTTCCTGGAGACGATGGCACCGTCCGTATCGGGTTGCCCGAAGGAAAAACTGAAATGCAGATGCTAATCGGGCATTGCAGCTTCGCAAGCCCGGACACCGAGCTATTGGTATCGCTTTTACCCGACCGTATCATTGCCCATGGAGAAGGTCGTTTGGCGACACTGGCCGCACTCGTACGAGACGAAGCGCGCGCAGATCGACCGGCTCGGGATGTCGTAGTCGAACATCTTCTGCAAGTCCTCCTGATCGAAGCACTACGATCATCAACGCAAACTAATATTACATCTGGTCTGTTGCGGGGCCTGGCAGATGCTCGGATTGCCCCGGCACTGAGGGCGATCCACGCGGCACCGGAACAATCCTGGTGCGTACCGGAACTCGCAAACAAAGCGGGACTGTCGCGCTCCGCGTTCTTTACGCGTTTCAGTCGTATTGTCGGAACGGCGCCGAAAGGTTACCTGTTGAATTGGCGAATGACCCTGGCAAAGCACATGCTTCGCTCAGGCCAGCACGCAATAGCCGAGATATCAGACAAGATTGGTTATGGCTCTGCGAGCGCCTTCAGTACAGCCTTTGCTCGCCACGTTGGTGAACCGCCCGCACGATATGCGAAAGCCACCGCCGAAAACTGACGGAGCGGTCTTCTTTTAGTCAGTGGGGTCGAAGAACCACCAGGCAAAACGTTGGAAACTGACACAAAGCTGGCGTTCCATCTGGGCTCCCGGCGCCTTCTCGTGCCAAACACAGAGTTATCATTGTTATCCCGCAGAAGCCTGTTACAGTCTGCAGTGACTTGGTGTCATTGATTTTGGCACCGAAACATTCCGGTAAAGTGGTCCTATCCTTGGCCTTTGAGTACTCCAGTACGAATTAATCCGGTCTTGCAATAACACTTTAGAATCGGTCGGGCATTTCTGATGAACCGGATTGTTCCACTCATATTGGCTGTTGCTCTGTTCATGGAGCAAATGGATTCAACAGTCATTGCCACTTCACTCCCGGCCATTGCCGCCGACCTCGGAACCAACCCGATTTCACTGAAGCTGGCGCTGACTACTTATCTGGTAGCGTTGGCAATTTTCATTCCAGCTAGCGGCTGGATGGCAGATCGCTTTGGGCCACGACGGGTATTCATGATCGCGATCGGCATCTTCATGATTGGTTCCCTTATGTGTGCGGTGGCAGACTCTTTGGGTGCGTTTGTTGTTTCCCGTTTCATCCAGGGCATGGGGGGCTCCATGATGACCCCGGTTGCCCGCCTGGTTCTGGTACGTGCAACAGAGCGCAACAGATTGATCGAGGCAATGGCCTGGCTGACGATACCAGCGCTAATGGGGCCCATGGTCGGTCCACCAATTGGCGGATTCCTAACCACATTCTTTAGCTGGCACTGGATTTTCCTGGTCAATATTCCAATCGGTCTGATCGGCATTGCCCTGTCACGAATCTTTCTGCCGGTGATCCCAATACAGGCAAATGGCAACTTTGACAGTATCGGCTTTGTTCTCTCCGGCTTAGCCGCTTCGGGGATAGTATTCGGATTGTCTGTCATCAGCCTGCCCGCCTTGCCGGTCATCTACGGCATAGTGGCGATGGCAACCGGGATAGTCTGCATTGTGTTGTACTGGCTCCACGCGAAACGTAAGATAAACCCTGTCCTTGACCTGAACCTCTTTGCCATTCCCACATTCCGCGCCAGTATTGTATCTGCTTCTTTTGCAAGGCTTGGAATTGGCGCCACGCCGTTTCTCCTGCCACTCATGTTGCAGATCGGCTTTGGGCTAACGGCTTTCCAGTCCGGAATGGTGACGTTTGTCGGGGCAATTGGTGCAATCGTCATGAAGTTTGTGACCGCACGCATTTATGCTCGCTTCGGTTTCAAAAAAGTCCTCGTCATCACCATTGCGTTTTCAGCGCTTTCACTTTGGGTAATGAGCACGTTTTCACCGGCAATGCCATTCGCAGTAATCTATTCGATCCTGTTTATTACCGGCGTCTTCCGGTCCGTGATGTTTACCGGCATGAATGCCCTGGTTTTTGCCGATATCGACCCCGACAAGGCAGGACCGGCAACTGCAATAACTGCCGTATTCCAACAGGTCTCATTGGCATTAGGTGTCGCAATTGCGGGCCTGATGGTCGAGGCCAGCTTGAGATTGCAAGGTGGTCAGCTCGGGTTAGCTAATTTTCAGTTTGCGTTTTTCGCCGTCAGCGTAATTGCAATTGTGGGCATATTCCCAATTCTGCGCCTAAATGATAGCGCCGGGAACAGTGTTTCTGGTCATAGATCAAATCGCATAAGCCGCTCTGAACAGGATGCCTGATGTGGAATGTTCAGTTTCCCGCTTTGCACCAGGAAGGCATTGATCTGGCGCTACGTGCAATGCGTGAAAGAGAAAACACTTATCAGGAAATTGCGGCACGTCAGGCAAATTCAATTTCGGGATTGGGTATTTGGAAGCTTGCCATCTCCCGAGAACAAAATAACCAATGGCCGCAAAGAAGCGAATTCTGCAGCTATGATCATAATCACCACTGTCAGTGGCACTGCCAGAAATGCGCCGACACCACCCCAAACAGTACCCCAGAATGACAAGCTTACCATTACCATGAAGGTGCTGAGGTTTAAGGACTTTCCCTGCATTGCTGGCTGTATGACATTGGAAATCAACTGATCGGCGGCACCGTATCCAAACACAACGATCAGAAATGGTGTCCAAGTATCAAATTGCAAAAGCGCTACCAGGGACGGAAGCGCTATGCCAATAAATGCGCCGATGTTTGGGATAAAACCTACCAGAAAAACCGTAAGGGCAAGCAAGGCCGCAAAATCGAGTCCAATCAGACTGAAAATTACATATGCCACGACCCCACTGATCGCGCTGGTAACGGCATTGATCAACATGTACTGCTTTACACCATTGGATATTGAATGAACAATTTCTTCAAGGTGTTCAGCCTCTGCTTCATTTGTCGCCATTAACGGTAGTTTTCCGGCAAAGGCCTGTCGTTCGGAAGTCAAGAAAGCAATGTAAAGAATAACCAACGCGAAGGACGCGATCAGTCCGCTGACACCACCGGCCAGGCTGGTGAACCATGCGCCAACGTCCAGTTCGGAAATTGTCCGTTTGATGGTCTCAATAATTTGAGCACCCAACAAGGTCTCTATTCGGTTAGAAATGCTATCCAAACGAGTCGAGTATTTCGAAACCACTTCACCTATGTTTTCAGCTTCATCTGCCAGTATCATCGCAATCACGGCAAATCCGGCAAGGACAAGCCCTATGCCGATCACTCGAGCTAACCATAGCGGTGGAGACCACTGGCCGATTTTCATTGTATCGATCCAGTCAGCCAACGCCGTCATCAAAATGAAAAGCAGCAAGGCGATGGCAATTGGTATCAGGAAGTCGCGACCATAGTACAGTAATCCAACCGCGATAGGCGTTGTGACTACCGCCATGAACCAGCCAGGAACGGCATGGGAGGTCGGTCGCACGGATGGTTCGTTCGGCATGATGTTACATCCCCGGTCAGGTTCCGATTTCGGAGAAATTCTGGTTTTAGGCCTCATTCTGCCTGTTTATCGTGCAGTACGGAAGACCATTGAAGAAAGGCAATTATGCCGTATTCACAGACGATGCCTGTGATTACTTCCCAAATCCAACCTGCCCGTGTGCGGCAGTCGAAGTTGGATCGAGTATCGTTATGATAGCCTGTGCGGCTGTAGGGCATCAGATTGATGCCAAATGGAAGGAAATTTGTCGTGGAATTCTCAGATTTGCTGATCCTGTTGGCAGCGGCGGTAATTGTGCTTGGTTTCATATGTGCGGGGCTTGCGATCTGGGAGACACGCACCAGCCAAGGTGCGATTGCATGGGCAATAAGTTTGATTGCAGCACCCTATATCGCACTACCCCTGTACATGGTTTTTGGGCGGCGAAAATTCCGGGGTTATGTGACTGCGCGACGTGCGGCGGAGATCGAAGCCCAACAAGATCCTGAAATCTCCGAAGCTGTTCGCACTGACACAAGCCTGCGAACCGCGCGAGAGGTTGGCCAGATGCGGGTATTGGAAACGCTTGCGGATATGCCGTTCACCAAAGGTAATGACGCAAAACTTTTGATTGATGGCCGAGCGACATTTGATGCCATTTTCTCGGCAATTGATGCGGCTCAAGATTATGTGCTTGTGCAGTTCTATATTATCAGGGACGACGGATTAGGTACCGAACTTTCCAGGCGGCTCATGGCAGCCACAAAGAGGGGCGTGCGTACCCATCTTATTTACGATGAAATTGGCTCGGCTTCGACAAAGAAGAAGTACTTTGAAACAATGCGGGATGCCGGCGTTCTGGTATCAGCATTTGGGTCGCGTCGTGGGCGATTTAACCGATTTCAGCTGAACTTCCGAAACCATCGCAAGATTGTCGTCGTAGATGGACAAGTGGCATATGTTGGCGGGAGCAATGTTGGGGACGAGTATCTTGGATTGGATCCAAAGATTGGCGATTGGCGCGATACGCATGTGGAGTTGCGCGGGCCGATCGTTCAAGCCGCTCAAATTTCATTTCAGGAAGACTGGTATTGGGCGACCGGTAACAAGCTGGAGCTCAACTGGAAGCTCCAATTGTCTGAGGACGGCGATAAAGCCGCATTGATTTTGGCAACCGGACCAGCTGATCGATATGAAAGCTGCAGCCTGTTTTTTGTACTGGCCATAAACGCCGCGGTAGAACGGATATGGATTGTCAGCCCGTATTTCGTACCGGATCTGGACGTTATCCATGCCCTCGCTGTGAATAGTGTTGATGTTTGATGTACTTCGAAGTAGTGTATTCTGTTAGGTTCACACAGACACATTGTTATGTCATTACAATACAAGCAAATACACAAACTGAAAAAAAAAAAGATTG
>JBCCEP010000125.1:0-10147 GCA_039030215.1 Pseudomonadota bacterium | reverse complement strand
TGCGGAATTCCTTGCTCCTTATTCGCTGGAAACCCGCAATACGCGGTTTATCTATGCGCCACCTCAATCAGTGCATCTGTTCCATGAGGGACAGTTTATTGGTCCGTTTGTCTATGCCTACACGTCAAAGCTCGATCTCGAGACCCTGAAACGTAACTACACCCCAGATACCAGCGAACCGCAGCCGATCAGGTTTTTCTGCCGGGGTGATTCCTACGAGTTCTGGGGATTGTTTGAAGCAGACCTCCACCTGTTTTGCCCACCCGAAAATTCCGAATTGTTCTTGATGGGAACAGATCGCCTGGGAAGGGATGTGTTTTCGCGCATGATCTACGGTGCCCGAATTTCGATGACCATTGGCCTGATCGGTATTTTCATCTCTTTTGTGCTCGGTATCACGATCGGTGGTCTGGCCGGATATTATGGTGGATGGGTCGATCTTGTAGTGCAGCGGATCATCGAAGTGATGCAATCGCTGCCGACCATCCCCTTATGGCTGGCACTTGCCGCGATCATGCCGGTCACCTGGAGTCCGATTCTCGTCTATTTCGGGATCACGGTCATTCTCGGATTGCTGGAGTGGACGTCGCTGGCAAGGGCAGTGCGATCAAAATTGCTATCATTACGAGAAGAAGACTATGTACTCGCTGCTAGGTTGATGGGCGCCAAGCCATCCAGGATCATCGGACTGCACCTTATTCCGGGTTTCATGAGCCATTTGATCGCTTCTGCGACAATCACCATCCCGACAATGATACTTGGCGAGACGGCTTTGTCCTTCCTCGGTCTTGGTCTGCGCTCACCGGTGGTCAGCTGGGGCGTTTTGCTAAACGAAGCCCAGAACATCAATGTGGTGGCACTCTATCCCTGGCTGATGTGGCCGGTTGTTCCTGTAATTTTGGTCATCCTTGCATTTAACTTCTTTGGCGACGGATTGCGCGATGCCGCCGATCCATACGCCTGATCTAAGCCTGCCGCTCTGCCAACAAATCGTCAGCAACAATCCATTTGGCCTCGCATGCTCTGGCAAAATCGAAGATTGCTTCGAGGCTGTCCCAGGCCTGATCATCATGAACAAGATGATGGGTAAGAATGCCGACCGGCTGCCAACCCGAATTTCTGGCAATCTCCAGATTTTGGGCCAGATTCAGGTAAATCCATTCACGGTCCCTTCCGCACACACCGCCCGACCAATGGATGATGTCCAGATGTACATTGACCATCGGCACCGGCGTCGGATCATTCTGCCATCCTTGGGCTGATACGCCCGCAAAGCCTGCATTCCGGACATGGGGTAGTACTTCCTCATGAATTCGGTTCCACGGTGGAACCAGCAGCGCTGAAACGACGTCACCGAACAGAGTTGTAAGCTTATCCCGAGCGTCCTTCATCTCTTCAATCACGACCTCCAATGGTCGGAAGTGATCGAGTTCACACGGTTTGAAGCCTTCCGGAGTGTGGCTGACATGGGCATAACCGTGGGCTGCGGGGGTAACTAAAGGTGTTTCTCCGACCAGTGCAGCCAGACTGGTATCAGCCATTTTCGGAATTGTCGCCAACAGGACCGGCGTTTCATTCCGCTTGATCAATTCGAACAATTGTCTTAGCGCAGGTGTGTCGCTGACCGCATAATCATCCCGCAGGAAGAACCGAATCTTCTGGTTTTCTGCCCGCCAATGATCGATCTCATCGGTCAGTTTGTCATAGGCTGCAGATTGGTTTGATGCTTGAATCACCTTGCCTGGTCCGCCTTGGCAACTACCTGGTCGATGATTTTCTTTAGCTGGTAAGCGGCAGTACCGGCCGATCGCTCGTTGGTGACAAAATCCGAGGCACCTTGGCCAAGATGCCGCCTCAGTGTGGGGTCTTCAATAATCTGGTCCAGCTTTCTTGCAAAGTCGTCTGGATCATTGGGATCCGCCAGCAATCCGGTCTTTCCATCAACAACAACCAATGGAACGCCCATATTGTTAAGCGCAACTGAAGGCACACCACGGCTTGCCGCTTCCAGATAGACCATGCCATAGGCTTCCCGGCATCCTGGCCAGGCCAGAACATCGGCTTTTGCCATGAGGCTAATCACCGACCCTGCTTCTACCTCGCCGGCGAAATGAACCCGGTCCTTTTGGGAGGGATCAAACGCGGCCTCTATTTCCTCCCTGCCAGGCCCGCCACCGGCGATCACCAGATACCAATTTTTGCTTTTTAGTTGCGAGAGTGCCGAAGCAAGTACCCGGTAACTGTCGAGTTTTGCGCCGGGCCGCATCATGCCGACCGTCAACAACCTGACAGCATCGGGATGATCCACCCACGGATCGGAATCAAGCGGTGTTTCTGTCAGAAGGTCCTTGTCGATAAACGGATTGATACGAGCGATCTTTTCCGGCGCAATGAAAGTGGAGACATAGTCGTAATCGGCCGGTGTCATGACGATGTTCATGTCGGCCATGGCAATTCCACGCTGCGCTTCGGCGCGCCAGGGTACCCATTCCCCATTCGGGCCCTGACCGGTCTTGCACGGTTCCGCGGTTATCATTGGAATTTTCAGGCGCTCGCATATTTCCATGCCCAGCCAGTCTGGTGACTTGTCATAGGGGTGGTAGCAAAACCACAAGTCTGGCTGGTTTCCATCTGATTTCCATTGCGCAATTAGCCGTTCCGCCTCCTCCTTTGCGGCGGTAACTCGCGCCTGCATGTGTTCGACAGCATGCCTTTTGGAATAGGTAATCAGCCGGCTTGCAAGAAATGCGTCATATCCGGCCCTTAGAAGCGCATTTAGCAACATTCTTGCCATTTGTCGGTCCCCGGAGGGTATTGGATGATCCGGCGGCTTGATCGGTGCAAAATATGCGATTTTCAGCTTTGATTTCATCGGGTATTTGAGTTGCCTTGATTAGCCTCAATACAATGAAGCAGATTTGACCTTAACAATTGAAACTGTGATGTCTAAATGCTTTGATTGTAATTATATTCAGTCTGTGGTTTTTGGGGCTGCTGGATATTGGTCGTTATGCAGGTGTTGATTGTGTTCAAGCTTGGCAGGCACGGGGTAAGAGTAAACAAAAAGGCTGAAAAAGTCTGTAATTAGAAAGCTTTGCACTAATGAAGCGCCTCGATCATGTTCGCATCCTCATGTACAGCCATGACACATTTGGCTTGGGACATCTCAGAAGATGCCGCACAATTGCGCATTCGATTGTCGACCGGTTCAAGGGCGTCAATGTCATCATTATCTCCGGATCGCAGATCGCTGGCGCATTCGATTTCCGCGCACGCGTCGATTTCGTGAAAATTCCTAGCGTAATCAAATTATACAATGGTGAGTACAATTCAATCGGGGAATATATAGAACTGGATGACATTCTAAGAATGCGTAAACTGATCATCCAGCGCACCGCGGAAAGTTTTGAACCCGATATCGTGATTGTCGACAAGGAGCCGATGGGTCTGAAAGGCGAGTTGGAGCCAACGCTCGAATTGCTGAGGGACACTCCGGTCAAGACAATTCTTGGCTTGCGCGATGTGATGGATTCGCCTGAAAATCTTAAGCGGGAATGGATTCCGAAATCGGTCATTGAAAAGATCAACAATTATTATGATCGCATTTGGGTGTATGGGCCTGAACGTTTTTGGGACCCGCTTGGAAATCTGGAGCTCCCTGATGGCCTGACCGATCGGCTGAAATATGTAGGTTGGCTTGATCGGGAATTGCCTGCTTTGCAGCAGACGGACATGCATTTCTTGCCCGAGCAATACATTCTCGTAACTGCTGGCGGCGGCGGTGATGGTTCCGTCTTGATGGAGCAGGTTTTAGCCGCACGCGAACATGACTGGCGCAATGACTATCCGATCGTAATGGTACTTGGTCCATTCATGAAATCCGAAAATCGCGAGCGCATTCGTTTGCGAGCTTCCAGCCTATCCAATGTCACGATCATCGACTTTGAATCCCGGCTTGAATTTCTTCTCTCCAATGCCGTCGGGGTTGTCGGAATGTGTGGCTACAATACGTTCTGCGAAGTGCTGTCCTTCAACCGAAAGGCATTGTTTGTTCCAAGAACCCAGCCCCGGCAGGAGCAGTATATCCGCGCCAGCAGAGGACGTGAACTTGGCATGTGCGAGATGCTGACAAGCGAGGAAGCATCAATTCCAAGTGTCATGGCCAGTGCCTTGCGACAATTGCCGAGCAATACTACTCCATCAAAATTTCTCCTCCATCGGGACATGGCCGGCCTCGACGAAATCTGCAGCGACATCGAAGAATTGTTGGGCAGCGACCAGACACCGGCAGTTAAGAGAACCCGGGAAAGAACGCAGGTCTCTACAGTTGAAGTCTGATACAAGTCCGGGGAAAATTGGAGTGGTACTGAAGGGCTATCCGCGTCTTTCAGAAACGTTCATCGCACAGGAAATCAGGGAGCTAGAACGCCTCGGTTTCGACCTCGTGTTGATTTCCCTGCGCCGCCCGACCGATAAATCGCTTCATCCGGTGCATGAGGAAATTGCCGCGCCGGTATTTTACCTGCCCGAATATCTCTATCAGGAGCCGATCCGGGTTTTGCGAGCCTGGTTGAAAGCAAGGCAAATGCCAGGCTACAGAAAGGCTCTTGGCGCGTTCTTTGCAGATTTTCGCAGAGATCAGACGGTCAACCGGATCAGGCGTTTTGGGCAGGGCATGGTCATCGCCGCGGAGTATTCAGAGCAACTGGCTTTCTTTTATGCCCACTTCATTCATACACCGGCTTCAGCCACCAGATATGGCGCCATGATAGCGGGTATGAAATTTGCAATTTCCGCCCATGCCAAGGACATCTGGACGACGCCGGGTTGGGAACTGACAGAAAAACTGAACGATGCGGTCTGGTGCGTAACCTGCACAAAGGGCGGGGCTGAGGAACTATATCGCCATGCATCTGACCCCAAGAAGATAAAGCTTGTCTATCATGGAATTGATCTTGCACGGTTTACAAAAGCGCCGTTCCACAAACGCCGTGACGGGTCGAACCCGAATGACCCAGTCAGATTTCTGACCGTTGGCAGAGCGGTCACCAAGAAGGGCATTGATACACTTATCGCGGCATTGGCCCGTCTACCGGAAGATCTGCATTGGCATTGGCAGCATATTGGCGGTGGCCCGCTGCGCGATCAATTGATTCAGCAAGCGCGCGACCTGGACCTGGTTTTCAAATGTGATTTCAGAGGCGCACTTGCTCAGGCGGATGTAATTTCAGCCTACCGGCAGTCTGATTTGTTCGTATTGCCCTGCAGGATAGACGAAAATGGTGACCGGGATGGTCTGCCCAACGTAATGATCGAGGCTCAAAGCCAGGGCTTGGCAGTATTGACCACAGCACTTTCCGGTATTCCGGAGCTCATCGTTGACGGTGAAAATGGCATCTTCGTCGAACCGGACAATGTCGAACAACTTTGCAACCAACTGGCCGAATTGTCGCGCGATCCAAGAAAACGGAACGCCTTGGGCAGAAAGGGAGAAAAGCGGGTACGGGCTCTGTTTGACCATCATGCCACAATTCCCGTGCTGGAATATCTTTTGCGGAAATCGCTCGACGACGCGAAGGCGGAGCCATCAGCCAAATGATGCCATCTCCGAAAACAAGCCAGCCAAAGGTCTTGTTCTATGTGCAACATCTGCTTGGCATTGGGCATGTTTTTCGGGCGACAAGGGTCGCGCATGCCTTGGTAAAAGCCGGCTTCAAGGTCAAGATGATTTGGGGTGGAACCCGCCTGCCATCTATTGATCTCGGCGGTCTGGATATGGTCTGGCTCGAGCCGGTCAAAGCAGGGGATTCCTACATTACCGATCTGGTGCGGGCCGATGGCAAGCCCGCCGACGAAGCACTTCTATCGTCTCGCACTGATAAAATATTGAATCTCCTAGAAGCGAACCGCCCTGATATCATCATCACCGAAACCTATCCGTTTGGCCGGCGTCAAATGCGGTTTGAACTGGAGCCACTGATGCGCGCCGCCAGGGCGGCAGCCTGGAAACCGATGACGGTTTCATCCATCCGCGACATCATGACGGAAAATCGTAAGCCGGTGCGGGTTCGCGAAACACTGGACGCCGTCCGTGACTGGTTCGATTTGGTCCTGGTGCACGGTGATGCAGATCTCATCACTTTGCCCGAAACGCTTCCCGGAGCGAAGTCGATAGAGGACAAGGTCAGATATACCGGCCTGGTGACACCGGAACCGGTAGATCTTCAGGTCCCGCCATCAATCAGTTGCGATGTTGTCGTTTCTGCCGGTGGTGGTGCGGTGGGCCATTCCTTGACTGATGCCGCAATAGGGGCCTGCAATCATTGTGATGCCTATCCGGAAAATTGGCTTTTGGTCGTCGGTTCTGAACGGGCGGAAAGCGAATATCAATCCTTGAAGGAAAGGGCAGGGGAGATAATGCAGGTTGTCAAGTTTGTGCCGGATCTGACCAGGGTGCTCGCTTCTGCAAAGGTCTCTGTATCGCGTGCCGGATACAATACTGTCGGCGACCTAATCCGGGCCAGATGCCGCGCCGTGCTTGCGCCCTTTGAAGGCGGCAGGGAGACAGAGCAACTAAGGCGAGCCAGGTTGCTCTCAGACCGTGGATTGTGTGAACTCCTCAGGGAGAACGAATTGTCTCCTCAATCCCTCGGAAACGCGGTTGACAAGGCCGCCTTGCTTCCAAAGATGCAGCCGGATTTCGAGATCAACGGCGCCGAAAATTCTGTGAAAATAATCGAGCAAGCGTATCTGGCGCACAGGAACAGATTGCAGAACCTGGTTTAGAATAATTCTAAACCATTGATATATATACATTATTATTGACAAAGTCAGAATTGGGCAATAGGCAGGCTGGGTCGAAACCTGATTTCACCGCCTTGAATGGAGTGTATTGGAGAACGCTATGAGAGTTTCAAACAAGTCCTGGTCAGTCGCGGGTGTGCTTTCTGCTGTTCTGTTTCTTGGCGCTTTACCGTCGATTGCACACGCAACTGAGGTCAATATTTACTCCTATCGTCAGCCAAACCTTATTGCACCAATTCTGGCTGCATTTACGGAAAGGACCGGCATCAAGACGAACGTACTTTTTCTGAACAAGGGATTGGAAGAACGCGTTGAGGCAGAAGGCGTTAATTCTCCGGCTGACCTGATTTTAACCGTCGATATTGGACGTCTGACAAATGCCAAGGCCAAGGAAATTACCCAACCGGTCGAAATCAGCGCGATCAACGACAATATTCCCGAACAATATCGCGATCCTGCAGGCCACTGGTTTGGTCTGACAACGCGGGGCAGGGTGGTCTATGCCTCCCGCGATCGGGTTGAACAGGACACAATCACCTATGAGGAATTGGCAGATCCGAAGTGGAAGGGCAAAATCTGCATTCGTTCCGGCCAACATGTCTACAACGTCGCGCTTATAGCATCCATGATTGCCAATTTGGGTGAGGAAGAGGCTGAAAAATGGCTTGCCGGCCTAAAGGAAAATCTGGCGCGTAAACCAGCCGGCAATGACAGGGCACAAGCCAGGGACATTTTTTCCCAGCAATGTGATTTAGGGATCGGAAACACCTATTATGTCGGGCTGATGCAGAACAATGATAAGGAGCCTGAACAAAAGGAATGGGCGAAATCCATAAAGGTTCTTTTCCCCAATGCCGGCGATCGCGGCACGCATGTGAACATTTCCGGAATGGCGCTCGCAAAACATGCGCCCAACAAGGAAATTGCCCTGAAGCTCATGGAGTTTCTGGCAAGCCCTCAGGGGCAGGAAATTTATGCCGAGCAGGTATATGAGTATCCAATCGCACCGGGTAGCACGCCATCAGACACCGTAAAGGCCTTTGGTGACATAAATCCTGATACCCTTTCACTGGATGAGATTGCCGCAAACAGAAAGCGCGCTTCGGAATTGGTCGACAAGATTGGCTTCGATGACGGCCCGTCCAGCTAAGATTCCGACAAGGTGAAATCGGCGCCTGACTGAATTATTGTTCAGTCAGGCTTTCTTTGTTTTTCTGCTCCAGTTTGCAATGGGCAGCCCGGCATCGTTAAGGAACTTCGGACCCCGACAGGTTCCACCCCCGCTCGGATGAAACCTCATTGGACCCGGTAGTTTCTTGTCTTTGCCAGCTTGTTCAAGGCCTCGGCACATACTTCAAGATGCCGCGGCGCCAAATGAGCGTAGCGCAGCGTCATGGTCAGGGATTTATGCCCGAGAAATTCCTGTATTCTCTTGATGTCTACCCCATTTTGGGCAAGTCGCGATGCACAGGTATGACGTAATATATGCGGTACGATTTGCGGATCTCCACCCAGCCCAGCCCGTTTGCGTGCTTTAAGCCAGGCATTCCGAAAATTTGCATAACGAATGTCGGAAAATGGCCCGATAGGTACCTCACCCCTTCTTTGCTCGATGACGCTCAGGGCACGTTCGGTCAGCGGAACAGTTCGAGGTGTGTTCGACTTGGTTTCCCAAAACGTCGCATGCCCATCTGCGACGTCGCACCAGCGCAGTTGAAGCGCCTCGCCAACGCGAGCACCCGTATCGACAAGGAACTCCGCCAATAAACTGTAGCCTTCATTGATCGCGTCGAGGTTGGTAACAAGTGCGGTTTCCTCGGCCGGATCAAGAAAGCGGATGCGGCCATTTCGTTCCGGTAATTTCCTGATTTCCGGAATTCGGTCGATTTCGCCATTTCTTTGGTGTTTTCGAAGAAGTTTTGAAAGGCAGGCAAGCTTCCGGTTAACGGTGGAATTCTTGTTGCCTTTGGCCCTCAGGCTTCCTGTGATTTTGTCGATCAGCTTGGCATCGAATTTCTTAATTCGATGACTTTCTATGATCGACTGCAGCTCGTAAGCATACCCTTTACACGTATTCTTGTGGTCGCTCGGTTCCCACAAAATGTCGGAATACGCATCCCACAACTCAACTAAGTTAGCTTTCATTTTTTGAACCCCCCCAGGTACAGGAGCCAAAAAGCAGCCTATTCCGCAGAAATCAATCTGCAGAGCAGCAAATGCACAGATTTCTCTGCGACAATTTTCATACTCCCGAACCCGGTATCTTGTGTTTGTTTGGAATCAATCACTTAACGACATGCAAACGCTGGTTCGGACTATTTGGTTTCCTTTCCTATCTTTACCGGCATTTCTGCCGTTCGGCACCGCCTTGCCTCTGGTTTCAATTTCAGGTTACGCAGTCCCGCAAATCTGGCTTGCGCATCTGGGTGAATTGGAAAACGGGATAGGTGTCATCCGGTTTTCAAAGCCACCTGGCTTGATTTTTTACTGGATGAGACCCGGGACGTTCCCGGGCCTCGTTTCTCGTGGATCAGATTCGCCAATCAGAAGGAGCGAACTACACGAACACCCCAGACGCCGTAGTTGCCATTGCCGCCCTGGTTGCCGTTTGAGTTTGCCTCGACGTCAAATGTGTAGGCGCTGTAATCGAGTTGCACCAAGAGACCCGATACGACCTTCCATGCGAGACCCGCAGACCAGTTTTCGCCGCTGAAGTCACCGGCATCTGCTGTACAGAAATTACAGTTGGTGCCGTTATACAGATCGTCATATACGGAGTAGCCACCGAACAGGACCAGATTATCGGCCAGGTTCATCTTGGCGGTTACACCCCATTTGTGTCCCTTGACGTAATCGGTGTCGCCATCATCGGTCTCATACCAGCCGCCGACTGCGAGGCCAGGTGCCAAGGAGCTCAGGTCATAATCAGCACGGAAGCGATAGGCTGCAGCAGACTGCTCATTGTCGTAATAGACCAATCCAGCCAATGACAAGCCACCACCTGACCAGGTGATACCACCATAAACGTCAGGAGCGCCTGGCTCACCTGAAAGGTTGTTTGTTTCAACACCTGCCGTCGCGGTAAAGCCATTTGCCGCATAGGTATATTCGAAGAACAGACCATCCGGCGAGCTTTTGTAGCCGGAATAACGCGCATTGTAGTAGCCATCACCACCACCGCGGTTCCAGTAGGAATCGGCATATCCCATGAAGAAACCGGCGAGGGAGATGGTTGCCGTATCAACACGCATGCTTGCTTTTCCAATGCCGGTCGAGCTGGACAACAAATCGTTATGCCCTTCACCGGATTCATTGTTGCCGGGCGCGCCGCGGCTTTGGGAAG
>JBCCEP010000124.1:0-10193 GCA_039030215.1 Pseudomonadota bacterium | reverse complement strand
CCCACGTAGTGAATAATGGAAGCTTGCAAAATATACTCCGGTACGGTATACAAGAAATAAACAGATTCATTTGCCTTCCCTTCACTCAGGATCGCCAATATATTTCCAAAAGACGCTAAACCAGAGGCAATTAAGAAAGTAAGCATCACGTTTATTGCTATCGCTCGCTGTCTTCTAATTCTTGAAAAACATACGGCAATAGCTAGTGAAATAGTTGCGATGCGTATCAATCGGTCCGGATGCGAAAGGTGGTTTCAGGGATATTGAAGTGGGCATTGAACGCCTGCACTTAGAACAGGATGCCGGAAAATCCATCCATGACCAGCACCCCGCGATGAGTTTCGTCGATCTCAATCGCACTGGCGTCGCCTTGATGGAGATCGTTTCCAAACCGGATATGCGTTCTTCGGAGGAGGCAAAAGCCTATGTCACCAAGCTGCGCACGATTTTGCGCTATCTGGGAACTTGCGATGGCAATATGGAACAAGGCTCAATGCGTGCTGATGTCAATGTGTCAGTACGCAGGCCAGGCGAGGATTTCGGTACAAGATGCGAGATCAAGAACGTCAACTCGATCCGTTTTCTAGGACAGGCTGTTGAGTTTGAAGCACGGCGGCAGATAGCAATCCTGGAGGATGGTGGCTCAATTGACCAGGAAACCCGCCTGTTTGACCCGGTTAAGGGCGAGACACGATCCATGTGTTCGAAGGAAGACGCGCATGACTATCGCTATTTCCCGGATCCTGATCTTCTGCCCCTGGAATTTGACCAGGCCTATGTAGACGCCCTTGCCAGTGATTTGCCTGAACTGCCCGATGACAAACGAAACCGGTTTATCGGCGATATCGGTCTATCAGCATATGACGCCTCTATTCTGGTCTCCGAAAAGTCCATTGCGGACTATTTCGAGGCAGTCGCGAATGGGCGCGACGGTAAAACAGCGGCCAACTGGATCATCAACAACCTGTTGGGCAAGTTGAACGAAACCGGGCAAACCATTGAAGAGACTCCAATTTCCCCCGACCAGCTGGGTGGCGTGATCGATCTGATCAAATCAGGCGATATTTCCGGTTCTATTGCCAAGGAGCTTTTCGAAATTGTCTGGGCAGAGGGCGGCGATCCGGCGAAAATCGTTGAAGACCGCGGGATGAAGCAGGTCACTGATACTGGTGAAATCGAGGCTGCAGTGGATGCTGTAATTGCTGCAAATCCTGATAAGGTTGCGCAGGTAAAGGAAAAACCAAATCTTGCCGGATGGTTTGTAGGGCAGGTAATGAAGGCGACAGGCGGCAAGGCCAACCCACAGGCCGTGAACAAGCTTGTCAGGCAAAAGCTGGAGGTGGAAGGCTAGAATTATGTGGCTTCGTTCGGCTACGCGCGATGATCTGGAAACTGTCAGTACAATGTTGTCAGAGACCTGGCACGATACCTATGACAAGATTTATGGTCACGAGAAAGTTGAAGAACTGACAAAGGCATGGCATTCGGTTGATGCGCTGAAACAACGACTTACCAAGCCAATGTCGGAATTTGTACTGGCAGACGACGGCGCTGAAATCTCCGGCATGGCCTATGCCAGCCAGACCGACCAGACCGAGGCAATGCTGCATCAGCTTTATGTAAGGCCGACCATGCAGGGCAGGGGCGTTGGCAAGATGCTCCTTGTCGAAATAGAAAGCTCCTTTCCCAACATCCGACGCTTCCGGCTGGAAGTGGAGAAGGCCAATGACCGCGCCGTGGAATTTTACTCGGACAATGGATACTCCAAGATTGACGAAACACCCGATTGCGGCGTGAAAGGCTCGGGTATTCCGGCAGTCATCATGGAAAAAGTACTGTGGTGAATAATGCTGATGCCGGCCGGTCTAAGGTGAAACCGGCGAATTACACTGCCCCACCTGCCTCCCCAAAATCCGACGATCTCAAGATTTTTCAAGCCCAAAATTGCTCATTTGCGCAAATTTGAGCGCATTTGATCCATGATTCCTTCTCGTATCGCGTTTTCTGTGCAAAGCTCGTGGCGCAGAGAGTTCAATTCGGTGCACGGAGGAGACGCCAATGAACGAGATGATGACCGAGCCCAGTTTCAGGGATAGTGTCGATCGGCTTTTCAATCGGGCTATTGGCCATATGAACCTGTCACCCGGCCTGATCGAGAAAATCAGGGTGGTAAATTCTACCTACACCGTCCGGTTCGGTGTCAAGCTTCGCGGCGACATCCATACATTCACCGGCTATCGTTCCGTTCACTCAGAGCATGCTGAACCGGTCAAGGGTGGTATCCGTTATGCTTCCAGTGTCAATCAGGACGAGGTCGAGGCGCTTGCGGCCCTGATGACCTATAAATGTGCTTTGGTAGAGGTCCCTTTCGGCGGTTCGAAAGGTGGGTTATGCATCGATCCGCGGGAATGGGAGCCGGACGAGCTTGAACGTATCACAAGACGCTTTGCCTTTGAGTTGATCAAGCGAGACTTGATTGATCCCTCGCAAAACGTGCCCGCTCCGGATATGGGCACTGGCGAGCGAGAGATGGCATGGATTGCCGACCAGTATCACCGCATGGCGACGACAGACATCAATGCGCGCGCTTGCGTGACCGGCAAGCCGCTCAATGTCGGCGGTATTCGAGGCAGAACTGAAGCAACCGGGCGCGGTGTTCAATATGCACTTCGGGAGTTCTTCCGGCACAAGAAAGACGTGAAACTGGCCGGATTGTCCGGCAGCCTGAGAGGCAAGCGCATCATTGTCCAAGGGCTGGGAAATGTTGGATTTCACGCCGCGAAATTCCTGTCAGAAGAAGACGATGCGAAGATCACCGTCATCATTGAATATAATGGTGCACTGGTTGATGAAAAAGGAATCAATATCGAGGAAGCCAAGGCCTGGATGAACCGGCACGGATCCTTTGAGGATTATCCCCACGGTAAATTCCACAAGGATACAACCAGCCTGATCGAGAGCGAATGCGATATTCTAATTCCCGCCGCCATGGAAGGCGCGATCAACATGACCAATGCTGCAAGGGTCAAGGCACCGTTGATTATCGAGGCGGCAAATGGTCCGGTAACCGCAGGTGCTGACGAGGTGTTGCGCTCACGTGGCACCGTCATAATTCCCGATCTCTACGCGAATGCCGGCGGTGTGACGGTATCTTATTTCGAGTGGGTGAAAAATCTCTCTCACATTCGCTTCGGTAGAATGCAGCGACGGGAAGAGGAGGCTCGCAGTCAAATGCTGATTGCCGAGCTTGAGACCAATGCCGGGATCAAGCTGACAGACGACTTCAAGGCCAATTTCCTCGGTGGTGCCGACGAGCTGGCGCTTGTTCGTTCCGGACTGGATGACACAATGCGCGGCGCATATGCCAGCATGCGGGATCTTTGGCATGAAAAACGGGAGAAGGAACCAGATTTCGACCTTCGAACGGCAGGTCTGATTATCGCAATTGATCGTGTCGCCGAGACTTACAAGTCTTTGGGCTTGTAGACCAATTATCGTAACCAATATTCACCGTCAGGCGGCCGCCACCTGGCGGGCTCGGCCACGCAATAACAACATCACCATGATGGCAATGTTCAGGAAATTCCAGGCGATCCCATTCAGGAATGCCGCCTGATAGGATCCCGTCAGGTCATAGATCAAGCCGGAGAGCCAGCCGCCAAGCGCCATGCCCATGACCGATGCCATCACGACAATCCCAACTTGTCTGCCCGCTTCCTTTGCTGGCAGATACTCCCGGACAATGATTGCATAGGAAGGGACAATGCCGCCCTGGGCTAGGCCGAATACCAGCGAGACAACATATAGTGACATCAGCCCGTCAAACGGCATGTATAAAAAGAGCGCCAGGCATTGCAGGATTGACCCGATAAGCAAGGTTCTCACACCGCCGATATAATCCGCGATGAATCCAGAAGCCAGACGGCTGACAATACCGCCCGCAAGCATGAGCGAGAGCATTTCCGCGCCGACCGTCACGCCATATCCCAGATCGGAGCAATAGGCGACGATGTGCACCTGCGGCATCGCCATCGCCACGCAACAGGCAATCGCTGCGATACACAGGAGAACTTGCAGCATGCGGGGCGACAGGCCGATATCGATAGTGTTGAAACTGCTTCCATTACCGGTTGCGCTGACAATAGAAGCATCTTGCGGCGGCCGCCTGCGAAGCATCAGCGCCAGCGGAATTATCATCACGATGCTTGACGTAGCGATTACAATAAATGCCGTTCTCCAGCCCTGGGTATCGATAATTCCCTTCAGGACCAGCGGCCAGATCGCCCCGGCCAGATAGTTCCCGCATGCAGCACTAGCGACCGCAATGCCTCGCCGGCGCAGGAACCAATGCGATAAATCCGCAATCAGGGGACCAAAACCGGCAGCGGCTGATATTCCGATAAAGAGCTGCAGGGCGGCAAACATCCACATGGATTTCACCAGAGCGCTCAACCCAAACGAGGCGGCAAGGACAATTCCGGCACCCAGAAGAACCGGGACAATTCCGAACCGGTCGACCACACGGCCCAGCCACATATTGCCGAATCCAAATCCGATCATCGCGGCAGTAAACGCTATGGATGCGTCAGCTCGTGAAATTCCGAATTCTTCCTGGACAGCCGGTAATACAAGCACAGTGGCCCACATGCCGACACTCATCACTGTGCCGGCCAGGACGGATATGACCAGTCTGAACCAGGAATAATTGCTGTCGAGATAATCTGGCTGCATGGGGACGATCCAGATGGATGCAAACTCGCCTGATTCTATTGGCCTGTGGAATCTTCGGCAAATCATTAATTTTGTTGTGATGATCAAGTTTTCGCGGTCGAAAAACTTCACGCGGCTCTAATTCAATGCAGGTTTCAGACTTTCTCTGGACAAATAAATTGGCAATGGCATATATCAATTTGGTAACCGATGGCGATCGCTCGTCCATTCAGATTGGAAGTGGCAAATGAAACTTCTGTTGCAGTTATTTACCTGGTGGAATGGTACAACCTGGGGGACCCGCTTCTATACCTGGCGCTATGGAGAGCGCGTGGGCGAAGACGAGATGGGTAATGTATATTACCAATATGGCGATCGCAGGTGGGTTCAGTACAACGGATTGGCGGAGGCAACAGCTATCCCGCCTGGATGGCACGGCTGGATGCATCATCGCACTGATACTCCTCCATCCGAAGAATCATATGTTCCCCGGGATTGGGAACTCCCGCATAAACCAAATGCAACTGGCACCGTAAATGCATATTTCCCAAAGGGATCCATGGAAAATCCGGAGGATCGTCCGGTTGTCACAGGCGATTATGAGGCCTGGCGCCCCTGAGGTTCGGATTTTTTGATGTTTTTGGGCACGGCAACCCTCCCGGCTGGCTCTCGAATATATGCTGTCGGTGATGTGCACGGTCGCCTCGACTGTCTCGAACGGCTTTTCACCGACATTCAAAATGATATCCAGGCCAGGCCGGTGAGTTCATCGAAAATTGTGATGCTGGGCGATTACGTGGACCGTGGGCCCAATTCGCGCGGCGTTCTCGAATTCCTGATAGCGCAATCCAGCAATCCCGATGTGATTTGCCTCCGCGGCAATCACGATGACCGCTTGCTGGAATTTTCTGGAGCGCCCGATGAATTCTCGGAGGGTTTTCTGAGATATGGAGGCTGGGAAACACTCGCTTCCTATGGTGTAACCACTTCCTTCTTTCGCAGGAATGTCGCCAACCTTTCCAGATCTTTGGCAAAGAAAATGCCCGACAGCCACAAGGAGTTTCTTTCAAAGTTGCCAATGTTCCATGAGGAGGGTGACTATTTCTTCTGCCATGCAGGAGTGCGCCCTGGCATTGCGTTACACAACCAGGAAAAACACGATCTGATGTGGATTCGCGGGGAGTTTCTTGACTACGAAGGTTCATTTGGAAAGGTAGTTGTGCATGGTCATACGCCGGGCATCCAGGTGGAGGTGATGTCCAACCGGATTAATCTCGACACCATGGCATTTGAGACCGGACGATTAAGCTGCGCCATTCTTGAGGGAGCCAGCTATAATTTCATGCAAACCGGTTTATAGATTCCCATATCTTGTCTATCGGCATTGACTTGCCTAAATCGCATGTTACACCCGCGATTCACCGCAATGTTTGGAACATGGATCCCATGAAACTGCTACGCATGATGGCATTGTCGTCGATTCTGCTATTTGCCGGGAATGCCTTTACTGTCGCTCAGGACAATTCCACGCGAATAGAAAATCGCGTCGCGGTGTTCTATGGCCTGGACAAGATCACCGGGCGAATCATTTCATTCGACGTATACATAAACGAAACCGTGCGATTTGGAGCATTGCAGGTCACGCCAAGGATCTGCAATTCAAGGCCTCAGACAGAAGCGCCCAAAACCACCGCCTTTATCGAAGTTGATGAAATGACGCTGGACCGGCGCATTCGCCGGATATTTTCTGGCTGGATGTTTGCAGATTCACCAGGGCTGAACGCCGTCGAGCATCCGGTCTATGATATCTGGCTTAGCGATTGCAAAATGGATTCAGACGAGGCACCGCCACCGAGCGAATCATAGGCAAAGAAATCTGCCTCGCCATGAACGGCGTCGCGTAACAACTCTGTATATTCTTCCCTTGGTATATCAATTGCACCGAATTGCTGCAGGTGCTCGGTCGTAAATTGCGTATCCAATAGTTCAAACCCGCCGACCTTCATCCGGGCAACTAGATATGCCAGGGCGATCTTCGACGCATCCTTTCGACGTGAGAACATGCTTTCCCCGAAAAAGGCAGCACCCAATTTCACGCCATAAAGTCCGCCGACCAGCTCATTGTCCTGATAGCATTCCACACTGTGGCAATGACCCAATTTGAATAGCTCGGTATATAGATGCCGGATCTTGTGGTTGATCCAGGTACTTGGCCGATTGGGTGTCGCTTCCGCGCACGCAGTTATAACGCCTGCGAAATCATGATCCACCCGCAATTCAAATGGTTCCTGCTTTATGGCTTTGCGCAAGGAGCGGGGAATGTGGAACTGGTCCAGCGGAATTATCCCGCGCAGTTCGGGTTCCACCCAGAAGATACCGGGATCATCCGCACTTTCCGACATCGGAAAAATTCCGCATGCATAGGCACGCAACAAGGTTCTTGGTGTGATTTCGAGCTGTTGTCGGCGTGGGCCGGTCATTACAATCCGAAGTCCCTTTTAACTCCTGTCGGCAAGATAATGCTCAAGCCAATGGATGTCATAATTGCCATCCAGCATGTCAGGATTTGAAACCAGATCACGAAATAGCGGGAGCGTGGTGTTGATACCGTCAACGACAAATTCATCCAGCGCGCGACGCAGGCGCATAAGGCATTCGACCCGGTTACGTCCATGCACGATCAGCTTACCGATCAGGCTGTCATAATATGGCGGGATAGAGTAGCCCTGATATACCCCCGAATCGACGCGCACGCCCAAGCCACCCGGCGGATGGTAATAGGCAATCTTGCCTGGCGAGGGTGCAAATGTCACGGGATGTTCGGCATTGATACGGCACTCAATCGCGTGACCGGTAAATGCAATCTCTTCCTGGGTAACCGACATGCCGCTGCCTGATGCAATCCGTAATTGCTCGTTTACCAGATCGATCCGGGTGATCATCTCGGTCACGGGGTGCTCGACCTGCAACCTGGTATTCATCTCGATGAAGTAGAATTCACCATTTTCATAGAGAAATTCGACCGTGCCCGCCCCCGAATAGCCGAGCCCCTGAACTGCGCGCGCGCAAATTCCGCCGATTTTTCCCCGCTGTTCTTCATTAAGGGCAGGCGAGTTGGCCTCTTCCCAGACCTTTTGGTGCCGCCTTTGCAACGAACAATCACGCTCGCCTAGATGTATACCGCCACCTTTACCGTCACCCAAAACCTGAATCTCGATATGCCTGGGCTTGGCAAGGTACTTCTCGATATAAACCGCATCATCACCGAAGGCAGCGCCGGCTTCGGACCGGGCAGTTTGAAGGGCTTCCCCGATATCATTCTCGGTTTGGGCAACCTTCATGCCTCGTCCGCCACCGCCAGATGCCGCCTTGATCAGTACGGGATATCCAATATCGGCGGCGATTTTCTTGGCTTCCGCGATAGTGTTGACCGCGCCTTCGGAGCCAGGAACGACAGGAATGCCAAGCGCTTTTGCAGTTTTCTTGGCCTCAATCTTGTCGCCCATGATCCGGATGTGTTCGGCGCTCGGACCAATGAAAGTGATGCCGTGCGCATCCAGTACATCTGCAAATTTCGCATTCTCGGACAGAAAACCATAGCCGGGATGGATCGCATCCGCGCCGGTTATCTCGCAGGCCGCGAGCAATTCATGCATGTTAAGATAGCTGTCGCGGGAAGGTGGTGGCCCGATACAAACGCTTTCATCTGCCAGTCGCACATGCATCGCCTCGGAATCGGCTGTCGAATGCACGGCAACCGTCGAGATGCCCAGCTCCTTGCATGCGCGCAGTATTCTGAGAGCGATTTCGCCTCTGTTTGCTATCAGTACCTTGTTAAACATCGTCACTCGATGATCATCAGAACTTCGCCATACTCAACCGGCTGGGCATCTTCGACTAGGATGGCCGCAATCTTGCCCGCATGCGGAGACGGTATCTGGTTCATTGTCTTCATGGCTTCGACAATCATGATCGTCTGGCCCTTCGCAACCGTATCTCCGACTTTCACGAACGGAGATGCACCGGGTGCCGGAGAATGATAGGCAGTGCCGACCATGGGTGAAGGAACCGCTCCCGGTTGCTTTGAAGGATCAGCCGGCGCCTGCTGGGCGGGCGCGGTTGACTTGACCTCAAGCTCGGCGGGCGGCGGCGCTGCAGGCGCTTGCACATGCACCGGAGCAGTCGAAACGTTCCGTGCAACCCGAATTCGCAAATTATCCTGCTCGACTTCTATTTCGCTCAGGTCGGTCTCTGTCAGCAATGCGGCCAAATCCCGTATAAGATTCTGGTCGATTGATGATTTTCTGGAAGCCATGTTCTGTATGCCTAGCCGATTATGAACTGTAGATTTCTATTGGGCGCCATCGGTTAGCGCCTGTAATTGCCGCCCTTATAGTGGCTGAATCCGCCGCTGAAAAGGTTGGAAACGATTCTTCGCAAACAAGGGGCAGGCGGTCATCCCGCACGACCAATTTTCCACAGAAACAATCAGCGCGGCCTTTGCACGATAAAACTGTTCAAATTGTGTGTAAGTCGATACCTGTCCAAAATTCAGCAGGTGGCCTTGCCGCACTCCTTGATTGCAGCGACCTTGGTATTCAGCGCAGCATGACCTACCGCACCGAAAACCACCTCGTCGCCAACAACATAGGAAGGTGTTCCCGTGATGCCGAGACTGTCGGCCATCGCGTAGACTTCCCTGATTGCTTCAAGAATATAGGGTTTCTCGATCTCTTCGGTCATGGCTTCCCTGTCGGCTCCAAGCTCTACAGCCAGCTCAAGTGCCATTGTCCCGTCTTTCCTGCCAGGCGCATTTAGCAGGACTGTATGAAACTCTGCTGCCTTTTCCGGCATAAGCTTGGAAAAAGCCAGGCTGACCTTGTGGGCGTCCAGAGACGCCTCGCCCAAGACCGGGAACTCTTTCAGGATAAACCTGATATCCTTGTCTTCCTCGACAAATTTCTGCATGTCGCCAAGCGCGCGCTGACAGAAACCGCAATTATAGTCGAAGAATTCTACAATGGTGATCGGCGCATTCGGGTCGCCAATTTCCACCTGGTATTCCGATCCGAAGATCTTGTCCTTGTTTTCCGTCAGGGCGACCTGTTGTGCAAGTGCACGTTCTTCATCCTGCTTTTTCTCAAGCGCTTGCTGCACCTCGACCAGGGTTTCCGGGTTTTCGAGAAGATATTCGCGGACTATTTTTTCCACATCAGCACGTTCGAGCGTTTCGACTATCGGTTCTTCCACAACGACTTCCGGTTCGGCTGGTGGTTCAACCTGCTGATTTGACCAATAGCTGTAGCCGGCTACGCCGAGCGAAATCACGATGGCGCCGATGGACAGCGCGTTGGATACCGGCATTGCGGTCATAATATTTTCTCCGTCGGAAAATTTCTATTTCTTTGGTGGCTTATAGTCGATTATGTCCTGCATTCGAAGCCATTCCGGCGAACCCTGCTTCAATTTTGGTTGAGCGAGTT